>NZ_LXYF01000023.1:0-113422 GCF_002894065.1 Sphingobium sp. SA916 | reverse complement strand
CGGCGGCGGCGTGGCGGGGCGCGTGAGCCGGGCGGCGGCGACGGCTTCCGGGCGCGGCCTGCCGGGAGGCACCCGCGCCTCCCAGGCGGAAACCATAGCGGGCAGGCCGACGAACAGCAAGAGCCAGAGCAGCCACATCGAACGATGCGGCTGGCTGGTGGGGTTTGCGTCGGTCATGCCCGTTCCGGCTCTTGCCTGTGTCCGGTCTTATTCGGGCAGGAAGTCGGGCACCGACAGATAGCGTTCGCCGGTGTCATAGTTGAAGCCCAGAACGCGGCTGCCCGCCGGGAGTTCCGGCAGCTTCTGATGGATGGCGGCCAGCGTCGCGCCGGAGGAGATGCCGACCAGCACGCCTTCCTCCCGCGCGGCGCGGCGGGCGAATTCCTTGGCGTCGGCCGGATCGACCTGGATCACGCCGTCCAGCAACTGGGTGTGGAGGTTGGCGGGGATGAAGCCCGCGCCGATCCCCTGAATCGGGTGAGGACCGGGCTGGCCGCCGCTGATGACATGGGACAGGGTCGGTTCGACCGCATAGACCTTCAGATGGGGCCAGAGCTGCTTGAGCACCTGCGCGACGCCGGTGATGTGGCCGCCGGTGCCGACGCCGGTAATCAGCGCGTCAAGCGGCGAGTCGGCAAAGTCCGTGGCGATTTCCTGCGCCGTGGTGCGGACATGCACGTCGATATTGGCGGGGTTCTCGAACTGTTGCGGCATCCAGGAACCGGGGGTCTGCTCGACCAGTTCCAGCGCACGCTCGATCGCGCCCTTCATGCCCTTTTCGCGCGGCGTCAGGTCGAAGCTGGCGCCATAGGCCAGCATCAGCCGGCGGCGTTCCAGGCTCATGCTCTCGGGCATGACCAGGATCAGCCTGTAGCCCTTGACCGCCGCGACCATGGCCAGGCCGACGCCGGTATTGCCGGATGTCGGTTCGATGATGGTGCCGCCGGGCTTGAGATCGCCCGACGCCTCCGCCGCCTCGATCATCGACAGGGCGATTCGGTCCTTGATCGACCCGCCGGGGTTGGACCGTTCGGACTTGATCCACACCTCTGCATCACCGAACAGCCGGTTGACGCGGATATGCGGCGTGTTGCCGATGGTTTCCAAGATACTGGATGCCTTCATTGCACTTTCTCCTGCGTGGGCTCGGCCGCCCTTGTTTCGGGTGGGTCGAAGGTACGGGCAAGGCGGAGTTCTGGAAAGAGCTTCGCCCAGATAAGGGTTATCACGATGGCGCCGATCCCGCCGCCGATCACCGCCGCGACCGGCCCGACCAGCGCGGCGAGGAAGCCGGACTCCGCCTCGCCCAGTTCGTTGGAGGCGGAAATGGTGAGCTGCGACAGGCTGGATACGCGGCCGCGCATCTCGTCGGGGGTGTGAAGCTGGATCAGCGACTGGCGGACATAGACGGACACCATGTCGGCCGATCCCAGCAGGATCAGCGCGCCGATGCCGACTTCCGGCGCGATGGCGCGGGGCAGGAAGGCGGTCGAGCCGAAGACGATCGTGGCGATGCCGAAGAGGATGACGGCGCCCAGCATCTTGAGTCCGACTTCCGTCTTCATCGGCCGGAAGGAGAAGAAAAGGGCGGTGACCCCCGCGCCGATGCCGGGGGAAGCGGCGAGATGGCCGAGGCCGGCCGAACCCACATGCAATATGTCGCGGGCATAGACCGGCAGCAGCGCCGTCGCGCCCGCCAGCAGCACCGCGAACAGGTCGAGCGTGATGGTCGCCAGAACCAGCCGGTTGGTGCGGACATAGGTGAGGCCGTCGATCATCTGGCGCACCGGGTGCCGGCTGGTGTCGCGCGGCGGCTGAGGCACCGGGCCGATCAGCATCATGCAGAGCAGGGCGACCGTAAACAGGCCCGACGCCAGTGCGTAGGCCCCCCAGGGCTGCATCGCATAGGCATAGCCGCCCAGCGCCGGGCCCGCGATCATGCCCGCCTGCCACACGACGCTGGAAATGGCGATGGCGTTGGGCAGCAGTTCGCGCGGGACCAGATTGGGGGCGAGCGCGCTATAGGCCGGGCCATTGAATGCACGCGCGACGCCGACCAGGGCGGCGATGCCGAAGATCAGCGGCAGGCTGACCCAGCCCTCATAGGTGGCGAAGGCGAGGACGGCCGACGCCAGCACCAGCAGCAGCAGGGTGAAACGGGTGATCAGGCGCCGGTCGAAATGGTCGGCCACCCATCCCGTCACGGGCGTCAGGAAGAAGAGGGGCAGGAACTGCGCCAGCCCGATCAGGCCGAGCTGGGCCGAGGCGGCGGCGGTGCTCATCGTTTCGCGGGCGACATTATAGGCCTGCCAGCCCAATATGATCATCATGCTATATTGCGCCAGAACCGTCGCCAGCCGCCCCAGCAGATAGGCCCGGAAATTGCCGAAGCGCAGGGGATGGGCGGGAACCGGGGGGCTAAGCATGCGCCCTCCTTAGCGCCTGCACAATGATCCTCGCAACCGCGGCGGTAGAGAAAAGGCGCAGCAATATTTGGGGCGGTGATGGTCTGGCTTTAGAGGAGATCGGGCCTGTTCCCCATGCGCTTGGGCATGGCGGCTTTCGGCTGGGCAGGCTTTCCGTGTCGGTGGGGGCGAACCCTATCGATCCGGCTGCAACAGGATGCCGCTTACCGATCCATTGCGCACCGAGCAGACGAAGGGCACCGACCGCCGGCCGTCGAACGGACCGACTTCGCCTTCCACTTCCCAACCGGTGGACATGGTGCTGGCGGCGATCCGTCCCAGGACCTTCGCGCCCGGTCCTGCCTCTTCCCGCGCCTTGGCCGCGCAGGCATTGCGGGCTGCCGTGGCGGTCTGGATCGGGCCGTAGCCGGGCGACACATAGGGTTGACGCTTGGCATCGCGTTCGGCCTGACGGTCGCGGGCGATGTCGCTGGCGATGGCGGCGTCCGTGGCGCGGCGCAGGTCGCGATAATCCTGCGCATGGGTGGGCAGGGCAGGCGCCAGACCCAGGGTGCAGATGGCCAGGGTGAAGATGATCCTCTTTCGCATGGCATGTCTCCCCTCTTATTTGAACAGGCTGCCCAATATGCCGCGCACCAGTTGCCCCGCAATGCCGCCGGACCTGCGGCTGGACCCGCCGAAGACCGCCCGGCCGATTTCATTGGCGACCTGACGCCCGACGGACGAGGCGGCGGAGCGGGTCGCGGACTGGATCGCCTTGTCGAAGGAGGAGGGCCTCGCGGCTTCGCGGGCGGCGGCGGCTTCCTGCCGCGCCTGTTCCTTTAGCTGGGCCTCGCGCTGCTTGGCCTCTATTTTGGCCTGGGCGGCGGCCGCCTTGTCCGCTTCGGCCTGCGCCTTGGCGGCCTGCGCGGCGGCGGCGGCGGCCTGACCCCGGGCGGCGAGGATTTCCTCGGCCGACTCCCGATCGACGGTCGCGTCATATTTGCCCGCGCAGGGGGATATGGACTGGATGATCGCCCGTTCCCTGGCATCAAGCGGGCCCAGGCGCGACCGGGGCGGGGCGATCAACGTGCGCTGGACGATGCCGGGCGAGCCGTCCTCCTGCAGCAGCGACACCAGCGCCTCGCCCACCTTGAGTTCGGTGATCGCGGTTTCGACGTTCAGGTCCGGATTGACGCGGAAGGTTTCCGCCGCCGCCTTGATCGCCTTCTGGTCGCGGGGGGTGAAGGCGCGCAGGGCGTGCTGGACCCGATTGCCAAGCTGGCCCGCCACATCTTCCGGAATGTCGATCGGGTTCTGCGTCACGAAATAGACGCCGACGCCCTTGGAACGGATCAGTCGCACCACCTGTTCGATCTTGTCGGTCAGCGCCTTGGGCGCATCGTCGAAGAGGAGATGCGCCTCGTCGAAGAAGAAGACGAGGACCGGCTTGTCCGGGTCGCCCACCTCGGGCAGCGTCTCGAACAGTTCGGAGAGCAGCCAGAGCAGGAAGGTGGCGTAGAGCTTGGGGCTCTGCATCAGCCTGTCGGCGGCGAGGACGTTCACATAGCCGCGCCCCTTCTCATCGACCTTCAGCATGTCGTGAATGTCGAGCGCGGGTTCCCCGAAGAAATGGTCGCCGCCCTGGCTTTCGAGCTGGAGCAACTGCCGCTGGATCGCGCCGACGCTGGCCTTGGTCACATTGCCGTAGCGCGCGGACAGGCTGTCGGCATTTTCCGCGCAATAAGCCAGCATCGCCTGCAGGTCGCCCAGGTCGAGCAGCAGCAGCCCTTCCTCATCGGCATATTTGAAGGCGATGGAGAGCACGCCCTCCTGCGTTTCGTTGAGGTCCATCAGCCGGGAGAGCAGCAGCGGCCCCATCTCGCTGACGGTGGTGCGGACGGGATGGCCCTGCTCGCCATACAAGTCCCAGAAGATGGCGGGATTGTCGGCATAGCTGTAATTGTCGAGGCCGATCTCCCTGGCCCGCGCCACCAGCTTGTCCGCATTTTTGGCGGTGGGGGAGCCGGCCATGGCAATGCCCGCCAGGTCGCCCTTCACATCGGCGAGGAAGACGGGCACGCCCAGCGCGGAGAAGCTTTCGGCTATGCCCTGGAGCGTCACGGTCTTGCCCGTACCGGTCGCGCCGGCGATCAGGCCATGGCGATTGGCCCGGCGCAGGTTCAGCGTCTGGGGGATGCCGCCGTCCTTGTCGGGCGCGCCAAGGCCGATGAAAATGCCGTCGCTCATCTCGCGTCATTCTCCCAAAAAGGTGACGGGCCGCGCCCACCGGAGTCTGCCGACGCCTTTGTAGAGGCGAGGCAGGGCTTCCGGCAAGCGCGACCCGTAACGATCGGCTGGTTTTCAGCTCTGGGCCTGTCGTGCGGCGCGCGCGCTTATTTGTCGCGCAGCCGCACCGGCAGGAACACGGCGGGCTGGCCGCGCCGCAGCACCTGGAGCAGGATCGCGCTGCGGCCCTGCGCCGACACCGCCTTCACCTGCGCGTCGAGGTCCGCCTGGGTCGCGACGGGCCGGTTGTTCGCGGTGATGATGACGTCGCCGCGGCGCAGGCCCTTGGCGCCTGCATCGGTCGAGCCGTCGACGGCGGTGATCACGATACCCCGCGTATCGGCGGCGATGCCGAGCTGGCGGATGATGGTCGAGGTCAGCGGAATGGCCGAAATGCCCAGCGATTGCTGGCTGGCCTGGCCATTATTGGAGGGGTTCTCCTGCTGCTGGCTGAAATCCTCATCCTGGCTCTGGGCGAAGGCGTTGAGTTCGTCTTCGGACGGGCGTTCGCCCACGACGGCCGTCACCGTCTGTCGCTGCCCATTGCGCAGCAGCACGATCGGCACGCGTCCGCCGATCGGCTGGTTGGCGACGATGGACGAGAGATTCTGGTCCGGCGTCACTTCCTGGCCGGCGACGCTGACGATCACGTCGCCCGCCTTGATCCCGGCCTTGTCGGCGCCCTTGCCGGGCTCCACGCCCTGCACGAATTCGCCGCGATTCTTGGCGAGGCCAAGGGAATCGGCCAGATCCTCGCCCAGCGGGCTGATCTGGATGCCCAGATAGCCGCGCTTGACGGCCTGGCCCTTGCGCAGCGTGTCGACGATGGGCGCCGCCTGTTCCGACGGGATGGCGAAGCCGATGCCGACATTGCCGCCCGAGGGCGAAAGGATCTGGCTGTTGATGCCGATCACATTGCCGCGCATGTCGAACATCGGGCCGCCGCTATTGCCCTGGTTGATCGAGGCGTCGGTCTGGATGAACTTGTCGTAGGTGCCGCCGGTGCCGCGATGCACGGCGGAAATGATGCCGGCCGTCACCGTGCCGGACAGGGCGAAGGGATTGCCGATGGCGATCACCCAGTCGCCCACGCGCGCCTTGGTGCTGTCCCCGAACTTCACGAAGGGCAGGGCTTTCCTCGGCTCGATCTTGAGCACGGCGATGTCGGTGGCGGGATCGCGGCCCACCAGCTTGGCGGGATATTCCTCGCTATTGGTCAGCGTGACGGTGATGGAATCGACGCTGGCCCCTTCCGCGCCGGCGGACACCACATGGTTGTTGGTGACGATATAGCCGTCGGCGGAGATGATGAAGCCCGACCCCAGCGATTGCGCCTGACGGGTCTGCGGCCTTCCGCCCGGAGCGCCGAACAGGTCGCCAAAGGGCGTGCCGGCGAAGGGATTCTGCACCTGCACGCGCTGCTTGGTGGAAATGTTGACCACGGCCGGTTGCAGCTTCTCGACCATGTCGGCCAGGCTTGCCGGGGCGCCGGCGGGGGCGGCGGCCTGCATGCCTTCATTCTGCGCGACCTGCGCGCCGACATTGGAACTGGTCGTGACGGCGATGGCCGTGCCGCCGAGCAGCAGGGCGCCGGTAATGGCATAAGCGTAACGCACTCGTGACGGTCCTCTCATGAACTTGCGAAGGAAAGGCGGGACTCTGCGATGAGCGGGATGCGCCGTCTTGCCTTAACCCTCATTGAATGACGCTGGTTCCGTAATGAAATCAACGCCCCTGGAACTGCTTCAGGAAATCATTGTCGCGGGAGAGGACCATGGTGGTCGACCCCTGCCGGTCCGGAGCGAAAGTATAGCGATAGGCCTGCATGGCGCGATAGAAATCGTAGAACTGGGCGTCCTTGCCGAAGCTTTCCGAATAGATGCGGGCGGCGTTGGCGTCCGCCTCCGCGCGGATGATCTGCGCCTGCTTGGCGCCCTGAGCGCGGATGGTGAGCGCTTCCTGTTCCCGCGCCGTGCGCATGCGGGTGAAGGCGCTTTCCAGCGGCGCGCCGTCGGGCAGGTCGGCCCGCTTGATCCGCACATCGACGATCTGCGCGCCATATTGCCGGGCGACGCGGTTCAGGCCCGCCTCGATATTGTCCATCACTTGGCCCCGCTCGGGGGAGAGCAGCGCCGCGAAGGGCCGCTTGCCCAGTTCGTTGCGCAGCGCGGAGCCCAATATCGGGCGCAGGGCGTCCGACACCCGCTCCTCGCTGCCCGCCGCGATATACATGCGCAGCGGATCGACGATGCGGTAACGGGCGAAGGCGTCGACCTGAAGCCGGAGCTGGTCGGTGGACAGCACCTGCTGCCGCTCCATCTCCACCGACAGGACGCGCTTGTCGATCCAGACGATCTGGTCGATGAACGGCCAGCGCAGGATGATCCCCGCGCCCGTCTTGCCGAAATCCTCGTTGGGGCGATAGCGGTTGATGATCTTCTTGGGATCGCCGAAGCGCACGATCACACCCTGCTTGGTTTCAGGCACGATGGCGATGGTGCTGCCGATCAGCAGCAGCGCGGCGATGGCCAGCAGCGCCAGCGCGACGGGATGGCGGACGAGGTTCTGCATCACTGGCCCTCCACGGTCGCGCTGCCCTGCGCGGTGCCGCCCTGCGCCCGGCGTTTGAGTTCGGGAAGGGGCAGATAGGGCGTGACATTGCCGCTTTCGACGATGGTCTTGTCGACGTTCGACAGGACACCCTCCATGGTTTCATAATACATGCGGCGGCGGGTGACGTCGGGCGCGAGCCTGTACTGCTCATAGACCTTGTCGAAGGCGGCGGCTTCGCCCTGCGCCTTGGCGGTCACCTGCTGCGCGGCGGCGCGGGCTTCGTTGAGATAGGTCTGGGCCGTCTGCTGCGCCGCGGACACCGCCTTGAACGCATCGTTGACGGCGGTCGGCGGATCGGCCTGCTTGATGGCGACGCCCTGCACGCGGATGCCCGAGCGGTAGCCGTCCAATATCTCCTGCATCCGTTGTTCGACCTGCTGCTCGATCTCCGTGCGGCCGGCGCCCAGCGCATCCTCCAGGCTGACGCTGGCGACGACGGAGCGCATCGCGCTTTCGGCGACTTCGCGCACCGATGAGTCAGGGTCGGAAAGCTGGAACAGGTAGAGTTCCGGGCTGCGGATGTTCCAGCGCACGGAATAGGCGAGGTCGATGATGTTCTGGTCGCCGGTCAGGACCAGATTCTCGCTCTCCGCCCGCGTCGAGCCGATGTCGATGGTGCGGATTTCCTCGACGTCGACGGTCGTCACATTTTCCAGCGGGGCAGGCAGCGTCAGGCTGATGCCGGGGGAGAGGGTGCGGCTGTATTTGCCCAGCAGGGTGACGACGCCGCGTTCCTGCGGGCCGACGCGGTGGAAGCAGGTCAGGACCAGCCACAGCACCACCAATATGCCGATGGCGGCCGGCCACAGCGCCTTGCCGGATGGGCGGGGCGGCAGATTGCCGAAGCCGCCACCCCCCTGGCCAAAGCTTTCCTTGCTGCGGCGGAGCAGTTCCTCGATCGCGGAAGGGCCCTTGGCGCCGGGGCGTCCCGGCTGGGTCCACGGGTTGCGCGGCCCGTCGCTGCCCTTGCCTTCGCCGCCCTTGCCCTGGCCGTCATTGCCGTCCGGACCGTCGCTCTTGCCGCCCCACGGACCCTGGGCCATGGCGCTCGCTATGCCCGGCATCCACCCGAAAAATCTCTTCATGCCTTCTCTATAGGTAGGCTCTCCGGCGAAAAACAGTGCCCTTCGCAACGATTATTGTTTCGAATGATGTCGATGGCCAAGAAAAACGGCGGCCTGCCGGTTTCGCCGGACGGGGAAAGTCCCTAGATGGCCTGCCATGACCCAGCTTGAAGATTTCGCCGCTCGCCTCAAAACGCTGACCGACGGCCGCGCCAGCGCGCCGCGCCTCAAGGACGGGGTGATGTCGCTGGTGCTGGACGTGGCGGGCCTGTCGTCCGATCAGCGCGACGCCGTGGCCGCCGCGATCCGGGAGGGCGCGCTGACCGTGCCCGGGGTCGAGGATGTGCGCATCGCCATGACGGCCGAGCGCAGGCCGCTGAAGATCGTCGCCGTCGCATCGGGCAAGGGCGGGGTGGGCAAATCCACGCTGTCGGCCAATCTCGCCGTCGCGCTGCAAAGGCTGGGGGTGAAGGTCGGGCTGGTCGACGCCGATATTTACGGCCCGTCGCAGGCGCGGCTGATGGCCAGCGAGGACAGGAAGCCGCAGGCGAAGGACAAGCAGCTCATCCCGGTGCAGAGCCCCTTTGGCGTTCCGATGCTTTCCATGGGCCATCTGGTCGAGCCGGGCAAGGCGCTCGCCTGGCGCGGGCCGATGGCGGGCAATGCGCTGGCCCAGCTGATCGAGGCGGATTGGGGCGATGCGGAGCTGCTGATCGTCGACATGCCGCCGGGCACGGGCGACGTGCAGCTGTCGATGGTGCAGAAGCACAAGCCGGCCGGCACCGTCATCGTCTCCACGCCGCAGGACCTGGCGCTGATCGACGCGGTACGCGCGGTGAGCCTGTTCGAGCAGACGCAGGTGCCGATGATCGGCCTGGTCGAGAATATGGCGGGCTATGCCTGCCCCCATTGCGGGGAAGTGTCGGACCCCTTCGGTCAGGGCGGCGCGGAAGCGGCCGCCGGGGAAATGGGGATGCCCTTCCTTGGCCGGATACCGCTCGCCATCGACATTCGCCGCCGGTCCGATGCGGGCGATCCTCCGGCGGCGGGGGACGACGCGCATGGTGTGGCTTTCCGCACGATTGCGGAGAAGGTCGTTGCGTGGCTGCGGGGTGGGCGCTGACGTCTTCACCCTGTTCCTTCTTTCGTCGTCCGGGCGATAGCCGGACCTTGTGAGACTACTCCATGCCCTATCGCCTGAGATCCCGGCTTCCGTGGGGATGAAGGGGTTGGAGGGAACGGCTTGCGCCTCTCCAGCGTCCTTCCCATGTCTCGCGAATATGGAGGACCCCTCATGCCGCTTACCGATGCGCAGGATATAGCCGATCTGTTGAACGAAACCCGCACCATAGCGCTGGTCGGCATCTCCGACCGGCCCGACCGGCCGAGCTATGGCGTGATGAAGACCCTTCAGGATCACGGCTATCGCGTGCTGCCCGTCAATCCGCAGATCGCGGGCGAGCATGTCCATGGCGAATTCGTCTGGGCCAGCCTGTCCGACATCGGCGTGCCGATCGACATGGTCGACATCTTCCGCCGCAGCGACGCCGCGGGGGAGGTAGTGGACAATGCCATAGCGGCAGGGGCCAAGGCGGTCTGGATGCAGTTGGCCGTGGTCGATGAGGCCGCGGCGGCACGGGCCGAGGCGGCCGGGCTCAAGGTGGTGATGGATCGCTGCCCCGCCATCGAGATACGCCGGCTCCAGCTCAGGCCCGTCGCCTGAACCTTCGGGCGCAATAGGGCTTTGCAGAGCTTCCAAGCCTCTCTATCAGCAATGGCATGGGGCGCGCACCGCGGAAGCAGGGTCAGCAGACGAAAAAGGGTTTGGACCGGCGCACCCTGCTGGTCGGCGGGGGCGCCACGGTGGGGCTGCTGCTGGCATGGGCCATATGGCCGCGCTCCTATCGCGCCAGTCTCAACACCGCGCCGGGCGAGACCGCGTTCAACGCTTTCCTGAAGATCGACCGGTCTGGCCAGGTCGTCGTCATCGTGCCCCAGACCGAGATGGGGCAGGGGGTCACGACCCTTCTGCCGCAGATACTGGCCGACGAACTGGGCGCGGACTGGCGGACCGTCGGCGTGCAGAGCGCGCCGATCGGGCCGCTCTACGCCAATATCCTGCTGGCGCGCGAATGGCTGGCCAATGACTGGAGCCGGCTGGCGGGCGAGGCGGGCGAATGGACCATCGATCAATATGCGACCCGCCGCGCCCTGATGCTGACGGGCGCGGGCACGTCGGTGCCGATGTTCCACCAGCCCTATCGGGAGGCGGGCGCGGCGGCGCGGGTGCTGCTGTGCAAGGCGGCGGCGGCGCGCTGGGACGTCGCCTGGGAAAGCTGCGACATCCAGAACGGCATCATTTCCGACGGCGGGCAGCGCCGGTTGAAGCTGGGCGAGGTGGTGGAGGATGCCGCGACCTTCGACCTGCCCGAGATATTGCCCTTCCGCCAGGCGGAGGTGGACCGGCTGGCGGGGCAGGAGCTTCCCCGGCTGGACACCCCGTCCAAGATCGACGGCAGCCATAATTTCGCCGCCGACATCCGCCTGCCCGACATGGTCTTCGCCTCCATCCGGCAGGGGCCGATCGGGGATGCCGTGCTGAAAAGCGTCAACGAGGGCGCGGCGAAATCCGTCACCGGCTTCCTGAAGCTGGTGCGGCGGGACCGGTGGGTCGCGGCGGTCGCCAGCAACTGGTGGGCGGCGAACAAGGCGCTCGATCTGGCCGATCCGGTCTTTACGCTTTCCGGCAGGCCGGTGGACAGCGCCGGGATGGAGGCGGCGCTGGAGCAGGCCTTTTCCGGTTCCGGCGAACGGCTTTATGCGCAGGGCGATCTGCAGCCGCTGTTCGGGGATGCGACCATCCTTGCCAGCGAATATCGGGTGCGGCCGGGCCTGCATCTGGCGCTGGAGCCGATGTGCGCCACCGCCCGGATCGGCGAGGACAGCGCGGAAATATGGATGGCGACGCAGGCGCCCGGCCTGGCCCGCGCCGCCATCGCCCGCGCGCTGGGGCTGTCGGCGGAAGCGGTGACGCTCTACCCGCTGCACGCCGGCGGAGGCTATGGCCGCCGCATGGATTTCGAGGCCGGCGTGCAGGCCGCGCTCCTCTCCCGCGAGATGGGGCGGCCGGTGCAACTGCTCTGGTCGCGGCTGGAGGATGTGATCCAGGACAGGCCCGGCGCCCCCGCCCATGCGCGCATGGCGGGCAAGCTGGGCCGCAACGGCGCGATCGAAGGCTGGTCCGCGAAGGTCGCCGCCCCCTGCGCCCTGACCCAGACATGGGCGCGCATCGCCCATGGCAAGCTGCCGCACGAGGCCGGCGCCGATGCGTCAGGCACGTCCACCCGGCTGGCGGTGGCGGGCATGGAGCTGCCCTATGCGGTGCCCAACTGGGCGGTTGATCACTTCCCCGCCGATGTCGGCCTGCCGCTGGGGTTCGCACGTGGCAACGCGCATCTGCACGGCGCCTTCTTCACCGAAAGTTTCATGGACGAGTTGGCGCATCAGGCGCAGATGGAGGCGATGTCCTTTCGTATCCAGATGCTGGGCGGCAATCCCCGGCTAGCGCATTGCCTGACCACCGTCGGCGCCATGGGCGGCTGGCAGGGCGGCATAGAAGGAAGCGGGCAGGGACTGGCGGCGCATGTGATGAACGGCGCCTTCATCGCCGTCATGGTGGAGGCGGGCATGGCGGAGGGCAAGTTGCAGGTCTCACGGATCGTCGCCGCGGTGGACGGCGGGGATCAGGTCAATCCGGACATTGCCCGGCAGCAGGTCGAAAGCGGCCTGATCCATGGGCTGGCATTCGCCATGGGGGCATCCGTCCCCTATGCGAAGGGCATGCCGACGCGGGCGATGCTGGGCCGCATGGGCCTGCCGCGGCTGGGCGATGTCGGGGAAGTGACGGTCGAACTGATCCGTAGCACCGCGCCTCCCGCCGGGCTGACAGACCTGGGCGCGCCGCTGGTGGCGCCCGCCGTCGCCAATGCGCTGTTCACCACGGCGGGGCGGCGTTTCCGCACCCTGCCCCTGCTGATGGAAGGGTGAAATTCTTGGGCAAGATCGGCCTTCTCATCATCAATCTGGGCACGCCCGACGGTCCCGACCCGGCATCGGTGCGGCGCTATCTGGCCGAATTCCTTTCCGACCGGCGCGTCGTGGAAATTCCGCAACTGCTGTGGCAGCCGATCCTGCGCGGCCCGATCCTGCTCACCCGTCCGAAGAAATCCGCCCATGCCTATCGGCAGGTGTGGATGAAGGAGGGATCGCCGCTCGCCGTCTATACGCGCGACGCCGCCCGCGGGCTTCAGGAGCGGATGGGCGCTGGCGTTATGGTCGATTGGGCGATGCGCTATGGCAATCCGGCGATCGGCGCGCGGCTGGAGGCGATGGTCGCCGCAGGGTGCGACCGCATCCTGCTGGCTCCGCTCTATCCCCAATATTGCGCGGCGACGACGGCCACCGCGCTCGATGCCGCCTATGCGGCGCTGGCGAAGATGCGGGCGCAGCCGGCGATCCGCACGCTGCCGCCCTATCATGCCGATCCCGCCTATATCGAGGCGCTGCGCGCATCGACCCAGGCGCAGCTCGCCACGCTGGATTTCGCGCCGGACCTGCTGATCGCCAGTTTCCACGGCATGCCGGAGCGAACGCGGCAATTGGGCGATCCCTATCGCGACCAGTGCGTCGAAAGCGCAAGGCTGCTGGGCGAGGCGCTGGGGCGGGAGGTCCGGGTCACTTTCCAATCGCGTTTCGGCCCCGCGAAATGGCTGGGCCCGGCAACCGATGCGGTGCTGCGGCAGCTCCCTTCGGAAAATGTCCGGAATGTTGCCGTCCTGACCCCCGGCTTCTCGGCGGATTGCCTGGAAACCCTAGAGGAAATCGCCATTCGCGGCAAAGAGGATTTTATCGCTTCCGGTGGCAATAATTTTGTCCATTTGAGTTGTTTGAACGCCTCCCCGGACGCTATGAATCTGTACGAGACTCTGGCCCGTCGCGAACTGGCCGGCTGGTTGGAGAGGTAAGTTTCGTCCCGTCAATATTCTTTGAGGAGAGCCACTATGAGCAAGGTTGCAGTCGTCACGGGCGGAACGCGTGGAATTGGCGAGGCGATCAGCCTGGCGCTCAAGGAGATGGGGTTCACGGTCGCCGCCAACTATGCCGGCAACGACGCCAAGGCGCAGGCCTTTTCGGACAAGACGGGCATAGCGTCCTTCAAATGGGACGTGGGCGATCACCAGGCCTGTCTGGACGGTTGCGCGCAGGTGGCCGAGGCGCTGGGGCCGATCGACGTCGTCGTCAACAATGCGGGCATCACCCGCGACGGCGTGCTGGCGAAAATGAGCTTCGACGACTGGAACGAGGTGATGCGCATCAATCTGGGCGGTTGCTTCAACATGGCCAAGGCGACCTTCGGCGGGATGCGGGAGCGCGGCTGGGGCCGTTTCGTCAATATCGGATCGATCAACGGGCAGGCGGGCCAATATGGCCAGGTCAACTATGCGGCCGCCAAGTCCGGCATCCATGGCTTCACCAAGGCGCTGGCGCAGGAAGGCGCGAAATATGGCGTCACCGTCAATGCGATCGCGCCGGGCTATATCGACACCGACATGGTCGCGGCGGTGCCGCAGGCGGTGCTGGAAAAGATCGTCGCCAAGATCCCGGTCGGCCGTCTGGGCCATGCCGATGAGATCGCCCGCGGCGTCGCCTTCTTCTGCAGCGAGGAGGCGGGCTTCGTGACCGGCAGCACGCTGTCGATCAACGGCGGCCAGCATATGTACTGATGGAAGGCGAGGGGCCTTCCATTGACGCTTCGGCGCCGGCGGCATCGCCCTTCGCTCCGCCCGTCAAGCGCAGCGTGACGATTGCGGGCCATCAGACCGCGATCAGCCTGGAACCGATATTCTGGCAAGCCCTGCGCGCGGCCGCCCTGCGGGAGGGTTTGCCCGTCAACGCCTTGATCGCGCGCATTGATGTCGCGCGCATGGCGGCGGCCGATCCGCCCAATCTGGCGAGCGCGATAAGATGCTGGCTTTTCAACGATAATATACAATCATAAAATAATAATTACTCGCAATAGCGTTGACTCTGCGAACAAGTCGCAATAGCAGACCCCTCAAGGTTCAAGAAAGGGGTTCTGTTTCCATGTCCAAAGCACTGTCACGACCGTCCTTCCTGGCGCTGAGTTGCGTCGGCGCAATCGCCTTTGCCTCGTCCGCGCAGGCGCAGGCGCAGGATGCTGCGCAGGGCGCCAAGCTTGGCGGGATGACGGTCACCGACACGGCGATCGACGAATCGCCGATCAAGGTCGAAAAGGCAGAATCGCCCAAATATACCCGGCCGCTGCTCGATACGCCGCAGACCATCACGGTGATCGGCAAGGAAACCATCCAGCAGCAGAACCTGCTGACGCTGCGCGACGTGCTGTCGACCGTTCCCGGCATCACCTTCGGCGCGGGCGAGGGCGGCTTCGGCTATGGCGACCGCATCATCCTGCGCGGGCAGGACGCGAAGAACGACGTCACGGTCGACGGCGTGCGTTCCGGCGCGTTCCTGAACCGCAACGAAGTCTATAATATCGAGCAGGTCGAAGTCACCAACGGCGCCAATTCGGTCATGAACGGCGGCGGTTCGGTCGCTGGCACGATCAACCTGGTGACGAAGCGTCCGCTGGCCGAGGACAAGACGATCCTGAACGCCGGGATCGGCACGGACAATTATTATCGGGCGACCATCGACGCGAACAAGCGCGTCAACGACCTGATCGCCGTGCGCCTCAACGCCGTCTATCACCGCAACGATGTGCCGGGCCGCGATGTCGAGGATTATGAGCGCTGGGGCGTGGCGCCCGCGATCACCATCGGCATCGACAGCCCCACCAGTCTGACGCTGCAGGGCGAATATCTGGATGACAGGGCGATGCCGCAATATGGCATCCGCTACTTCCCGGCGCTGGGGGGCATCGTCGACCAGTTCGACCGGTCGGGCTATTACGGCTTCGCCAATCTCGACCGCCAGGACAGCAAGACCAAGTCGCTGCAGGCGATCTTCAGCCATGCCTTCAGCGATACGGTCAAGGTCCGCAACCTGACGCGGTACGAACATATCCGCCAGGATACGGTGACCAGCCAGCCGAACGGCGTCTTCTGCCTCGACAACGGAACGGCGGGCGGCTTCAATCCGGACACCGGCGGCGCATGCACCCAGCGCATCGGCACGACCGCCGCCGGCGAAACGCTCACCATTCCGGTCGGCTATTATCTGCCGATCGGCGGCCGCGGCAACCAGCGCTTCATCACCAATGAAACCGCCTATAACCAGATCGACCTCAGCGCCGATTTCGACACCGGCGGCATCGGCCATACGCTGGTCGTCGGCGGTTCGGCCCTGTGGGAGCGCTACGACCAGTTGCAGGGCAGCCTGGGCCGCAGCGCCAACGGCTTCGATCCCTATGCCGCGCCTTTCACCGCGCCTGCCACCGGCGCCGGCGCCGCCAATCCGGCCTATAATGCCGCCGCCAGCCTTGGTTTCTACCTGCCGCTGGTGAATATCGCCGATCCGTCGTCCGGCATCGTCGGCCCTGCGGCCACCACCGGCCTGGCCCGCGTCTATGGCAGCAACAATTATGTCGGGCCGGTCAACTTCATCCTGGGCACGCATAATGTCGGGGAACAGACCAGCTATGCCGCCTATCTGTTCGATACGATGAAGTTCACCGACTGGTTCGAGATCAACGGCGGCGTCCGCTATGAGAAGGTCAAGGGCTTCAACCGCACCTTCACCTACAACACGACGGGCGGTTCGGCGCAGCTTGGCCAGATCAGCACGGTCGGCACTCGGCTGGAGGTGGACGACAATCTCTTTTCCTTCCGCATCGGCGCGGTCGTGAAGCCGACGCCGGACACCAGCCTTTATGTCGCTTTCGGCAACTCCAAGCTGCCGTCCAAATCGTCGGTCGACGGAAGCTGCACCGCGGACAATGCCGCGGGCGGCAGCGGCACCTGCAATGTCAGGCCGGAAACCACGAAGAATTACGAGATCGGCGCCAAGGCCGACCTGTTCGACAAGCAGTTGCTGCTGACCCTGGCGCTGTTCCGCAACGACCGCAACCAGATCAAGGTGGTGTCGGGCGATCCGTTGCTGCGCGATCAGGCGACGGATGGCCGCCAGCGGGTGGAGGGCGTGTCCTTCGGCGCGTCGGGCAACATCACCAGCAACTGGACGATTTCCGCCAACTACATGTACCTCAAGAGCAAGATCAAGCAGGGCGTTTCCGACTATTGCCTCGCTCATCCGGGCGCGACGGACCCGGCCGCCGGCACATGCGCCAACAGCACGACCTTCCTTGATCCGACGGCTGGTTACGCGCTGACCAATACCCCGAAGCATTCGGGCAGTCTGTTCACGACCTACCGCTTCGGCTTCGGCCTGGAACTGGGCTATGGCCTGACCTATCAGGGCAGCTTCCTGCTGAACCAGCCGTCGCTCGCCCAACTGGTCGCCAACAGCTATGTCGGCTACCGGGTGCCAAGCTACACGATCCACCGTTTTATGGCCTCCTACCCGATCACGGAGAATCTGAAGGCGCAGGTGAATGTGCAGAACTTCACCAATGAGAAATATGTGACGACGGTGCGCAACAACATCAATAACAGCTGGGCGCAGCCTGCCCCGACCCGGTCGGCGGTGTTCAGCCTCAACTATATGTTCTGACCGATCCCTATCCCCCGGCGCTCGTCCCTTGCCGGGGGAAACGGGCGGGTGGCGATGCACTCCTATCCTCCTCGGGTCGCCACCCGTCTGGTCCCATGGTAAAGATGCGATTGAGTAGCATTAGGATTCGCGTTATGGACCGGTTTCGCCGGCAGGGCGGCAAAGGGGATCTGGCATGCTTCGCGTAGCAGATGGATATGTTGAAGAGGCGGCGGATGACGCGATCGTCCCATCCCCCGCCGTTCCGCTCTCCGTCCCCAGCGCACCCGTTCGATTCGAGACTGCTCCCGCCCGCTACGGCGCGCGGCGTGGGCCGAACGTTCCAGCCATTCTTGTCATCGTCCTGCTTCATGCCGTCCTTATCGCTGCGCTGGTCCAGGTCCGGCATCATGTGCAGCGCGTGCGGGAGGCGCGCCTGTCGGTCGTGAACCTCATGCCACCGCCTCCTCCGCCTCCATCCGCGGAGGCCCCGCCACCCCCGCCGCAGACCAAGATCGTCGCGCCGCCGCCACTGGTGAAAGTGCCCCTGCCGCCGGCGCCGGCCGTGGCGACCACGCCCGAGATCGTGCCGCCTGCGCCGCCTGCTCCTCCCGTCGCGCTTTCCTCACCCCCCGCGCCGCCCGCCGCATCCATGGGATCGAGCCTGGTCCAGGGCGGCGACCTGGGCGCGCAGATGATCGCCGGCAAGCCGCCCCGCTATCCGGTGGAGAGCCGTCGCAGGCGCGAACAGGGGACCGTCGTTCTGGCTCTGACGCTGGGTCTGGATGGCGCGGTGGAGAACCTCTCCATCGCGCAGAGCAGCGGTTTTCCCCGGCTCGACAATGCGGCGCGCGACGCGGTGCGCGGCTGGCGCTGGAAACCCGTGATGCGCGATGGCCAGGCCGTCCGGGTCAAGGGCGTGGTCGAAATTCCCTTCGTCCTGCGCGGCGGGGCGGAGTGACTGCAATGGGCCGCTTCCGCTTCATCCGTGCCTGTCCAGGTTCATCGGCATGCTGACCGTCATCCCCGAACTGCTGGATGGCCAGGCCGTCGCCCGGGTCCGCGCGCTGATCGACGCGGCGCAGTGGGTCGACGGCAATGTCACCTCCGGCCACCAGTCCGCGCTCGCCAAGCGCAACCTGCAACTGCCGGAGGATTGCGGCGAGGCGAAGCAGGCAGGGCAGATCGTGCTGGATGCTCTGGGCCGCTCGCCCCTGTTCATTGCCGCCGCGTTGCCGCTCAAGGTCTTCCCGCCGCTGTTCAACAGCTATGCGGGCGGTCAGGCCTTCGGCACCCATGTGGACAATGCAGTGCGGATGCAGGCCGGCACCGGCTTTCGCGTGCGCTCGGACCTGTCGATCACCGTCTTCCTGGAGGAGCCCGGCAGCTATGACGGCGGCGAACTGACGGTCGAGACCAATTTCGGCGTGCAGCAGGTGAAGCTGCCGGCCGGCCATGCGGTGCTCTATCCGTCATCGTCGCTGCATCGGGTGGAACCGGTGACGCGGGGGCGTCGGGTGGCCAGCTTCTTCTGGCTACAATCCATGGTGCGGGACGATGCCGCGCGGCAGATGCTCTTCGATCTCGACAGCAGCGTTCAGGCGCTGGCGGGCGAACTGGGCCATGACAATGCGCAGGTCATCCGGTTGACCGGCGTGTATCACAATCTGCTGCGGCGATGGGCCGACGCGTGATCTGGTGGGATGTTGGGCAATGGCGGACGTCAATGCTTCCCCTCCCCTTCAGGGGAGGGGACTGAGAGGTGGGGGCGTGCCCCACGGGAAAAGTTGACCTGTAAAGGCACGCCCCCACCCCAACCCCTCCCCTTAAGGGGAGGGGCTTAATGGCAAGAAACCACCCAACCCGTCTTTCACTCCCGCCCGGCGCGGATTGCCGCGCCGCCGGCAAAAGGGGTGATCGCGACCAGCAGCAGGGACGCTGCGCCCAGGAACTTGAGCGCTGCGCCGCTTCCGTCCCCCAGCGTCCCGGCGCCGAAGATCAGCAGCGGCACGGCGAGCGGCAGGGCCAGCAGTCCGGCGAGCGCCCCGCTGGAGCGCAGGCCTGCCGTCAGCGTCGCCACCAGCAGCCCCAGCGCCGCAAGGGCGGGCGTGCCGATCAGCAATCCGGCTTCCAGCAAGCCTATGGTCGCCCCGTCCAGCTTCAACAGTGCGGCGGCGGGCAGGGTGGCGATCATCAGCGCCGGGCCGAAGCCCAGCCAATGGGCGATCAGCCGGGCGAGCACGACCGTCTCCTCCCCGATCCCGCGCAGGGCTATCTGATCGAGAACGCCCGCATCCCGATCCGGCGCCACCAGCCGGTCCACGGGCAAAAGACTGGCCAGCAACGCCGCGATCCACAGCATGCCGCCGCCGCTCCGCTGCAGCAGCGCCGCGTCCGGCCCCACGGCAAAGGGATAGAGGCTGGCCACCAGCAACAGGAAGGCGACCGGCAGCCACAGCCCGGCGGATTGCCAGGACTGCCGCAAATCCCGCGCCGCGAGCGTCAGGAGGATGGTCATGCCTCCTCCTCCGCCCATGCATGGTCCTGCATCGCCACAATCACCGGCGTCGCCAGCGGCAGCGGCTGGTGCGACGCCGCCACGACGATCCCGCCCTTGGCCAGATGCCCCGCAACCGCCTTTCCGAGCAGGTCCAGTGCCGCTTCGTCCAGCCCGTTGCCCGGCTCGTCCAGCAGCCAGATCGGCGCGCCGCTGGCGATCACCCGAGCCAGCGCAGCCCGCTTGCGCTGCCCGGTCGACAGCATGCGCACCGGCACCTGGCGGAGGGGCTCCAGCGCCATTGCCGCCATCGCCGCGTCCAGCGCGTCCGACGCCGCTGCATCCAGCCGCGTCCAGAAACGGAGCGCCGCTTCGAGCGGTTGCTCCATGTCCAGCGCCAGCCGCTCGTCCGCCAGCGCGATCCGGCCATGGCGATCGACCGTCCCCGCCGTTGCCCGCAGCAGCCCGGCGCAAATCCGCATCAGGCTGGACTTGCCGATGCCGTTCGGCCCCTTCAGCAAGGCGCTGCCGCCCGGCTCCATCGCCAGGTCGACGCCGCGGAACAGCAGCCGCCCGCCGCGCGCGCAGGCGACGCCCGACAGGTGCAATCCCGCCCGGCTCATAGAGTGACCATGTCCTCCAGCACATGCATGTCGAGGTCGGACAGGCCGAAATGATGGCCGATCTCATGCACGACGACATGGGTGATCAGCATGTCGAGCGGCACGCCGGTTTCCACCCATTCGTCCAGCAGCGGGCGGCGGAAAAGATGGACCGTCGGCGGCAGGTCTCCGCTCTGCGCCGCTTCCCCGACGGGCCGGCCGGTGTAAAGGCCGGTCAGGCCGAAGGGATCGTCGATCTCCATTTCCTTGAGCACCTGCGGATCGGCAAATTCCTCGACAAACAGCACGACATTCGACAGGTGCGAACGAAACGGTTCCGGCAGGCGCGACAGGGCCGCCAGCGCCAGGCTTTCTATATCCTCGCGCGTCGGCGCAAATCGGGGCTGTTGACCGGCATCGTCCATGGGAGAGACATAAAGCATGTTCCGAATCGTCTGCAAACCGCCGACGCTTGGGAAAATGAGTTAACGCCGCCAGGAATCGGCCGGGCAAGGGACGGGAAAGACAGATGATCGCGAAACTGGATGGGGAGGAACGCGCGCTGGCGCTGAGGAATCTGCCGGAATGGGCGCCGGTGCAGGATCCGGACGGCATCCGCCGCCTTTTCACCTTCAAGGATTTCAACGCCGCCTTCGGCTTCATGACGCAGGTGGCGCTGCTTGCGGAAAAGGCGGATCATCATCCCGAATGGTCGAATGTCTACAACCGCGTCGACATCCTGCTCACCACCCATGATGCCGGCGGCCTGTCGCGCCGGGACATCGAACTCGCCGCCCAGATCGACGCCCTTTCATAAGGCCCTATTGCGACGCATTTCCTTCGATCCGGTCATCATAGCCGCTGAGCGCCGAGATGACCGCCGGGACATGGGCATAGCGGTGGCGCAGCAGCGCCAGCCGCGCATCGGTGCCGGTGCAGAGCGCCGCGATATTGTCCTGCAAATAGGCCAGCCGCTCCGGATCATAGGCTTCCTCGCCCCGGAAATGGTCGCAACTGTCGCGGTCGACCATGTAGCGCGTCACCTCATCGGGAAAGGGCTGGATGTCGGCCGCGCCGTCCGATGGCGGCAGGTCGGGGACATAGGGGGGCGGCGGGATGTTGACCACCGAAGGCTTCATCGGCAGCAGCCGCAATGGCACGGCGCTCGTCGGGCCGGCGTCCGCCTGCCGTCCGGCGCCTTTTCCGTCAGGGCGCGAAGGCGCGGCAGCGAGGGCGGAAGATGCGGGAAGCGTCTCCGCCGCCTCTTCCCGGCGCAAAGGCATGTCGGGTAGCGCGAGGGAACCGAGGGCGTCACGCGGCTCGCCGGGCCGTTCCCCCGCCTTTGCGCTCGTCTGTCCATCGGAGCCAGGAGAACAACCGGCGACCAGTGCCAGCACCAGCATCGGAAACAGCGTCTTGCCTGCGTTCACCCGATCTCCTCTCTCAAGCTGGCGATCAGGTCGGCGGCATGGTCCAGCCGCTCCTCCTCTTCATCCAGAATCGCCATGAAAGCGGTTCGCCTATATTGATGCACCGCTTCCTGGGAAAGACGGCTTGCCGCGGGACATGCAGAAATCACGATGTCCAGCAGCCGCTCCACCCCATGAAGCCGCCCCCACAGATAGTCGTTCTCCCGATAGGCGCGGCTGAAGAAAGCGCCGAAATTATTGAATTCTACGCCTTTCAGCGTCGCTTCCGCCCCGCCGGAGCGGATCGCGCTGCAATCCTCCGGCGAGATGCGGTCGACCTTGACCGGATCATATTCGTCCATCCCATGCCCTTGCAGCAGCGGCAGGGTGGCGATGTCGTAGAAGGGGAAGCCGAGATAGGCGAGCAGCATGGTCCGACGCGCCGCCCTGGGCAGCGCCGCCAGGGCATCGGCCAGCATCATGTCCGCCGCTTCGTCCCGTTCGCGAAGGCCGCGTAGCTGCGCCACCGCCTCCAGCGCTGCGCCGGGATCATTGGGGACTTCGCGCGCCGCCGCCTTGATTTCCCCATTGTAGAAGTCGGCGCCCTCGCATTCGGTATAGTGCGACAGGGCGGCGTAGATGGCGTCGTGCATCTTCTGGATGACGGCGTCGTCCGCGGCGCCCTCCACCTCCAGCGTTTCGGCCAGACGCCGGGCGAGGAAGCGCAGGCGGCGAATGCGGAAGGGCAGGTCATGCTGGCGAAAGAAGCCGACCGGGGCGGATGCGGGTCCGACATCCTCCGTCAACTGGTCCGCGCCGATCGACCTGACATGGCCCCATAGCGCCTGGCGGTAGCTTTCGCGCATCAGCGGGCTTTCCTCCCCGCTCAGGTGGAACAGCAGGTGGGCCAGGTCCTCGACGATGCCGGACAGCTTGAGGTGGCCGTAAGCGGGGAAGGCGAAGCCGGCGGAACTGGCGGCCCGTTGCTGGGCCTTGCTGCGCCAGGCGGACAGCCGCGCCGGCGTCGGTCGATCCAGGAACAGCATGCCGCCGATGGCGCTTTCGACCTCCGCCTCTATGCCGGGCCGCAGAGCGGTCAAGATGCGCGCCATGCGCCGGATGCGGGCGCTGTGCCGGTCTATGGCGTCCAGATTGTCGCGGATCGGCTGTTCGCGGGGAATGTCGCTGAGCGCGCCGAAAATGGTGCGGAAGAAGCCCGGCAGCGGCGCATCCTCGCCCGATGAGGCTTCCTCCGCCTCGCCGTGGCGGTTGAGCTGGATCGAGCGATGGCCGGGCTTGGGATCGATATAGACGAAGCGCCGGTCGACCTCCCGCCGGGAGGGGCGGTTCCTGAGCGCGCCGATGGCCTGGGCGAACGGGGCGTTGGCCAGCACCGAGCCGTCGATCAGCACCGCGTCCTCGGCGCGTCCGCGCGCCGCATGGCGGGGAAGGGCGCGCGCCAGAAAGCCGTCCCGCGTCGGCCAGGCGCGATGGCGGCGTTTCAGCACCCGGTCCAGCTCGCGCACGGTGAAGGGCGGAAAGGCGCCGGGAAAGCTGGCCGTGGCGCGGGCGGCGAAGACCAGTTCGGCGGGATCGGCAAGGTTGCGCTGTCCATGTCCGCGGGCGCGAAAGCCGATGGACAGCCGATGTTCCGTTTCCACCACCTGTGGGGGGCTGTTGAGGTTCAGGCTCTGCGGATGCCCTTCGAAATCCGTGACGGTGACGAACAGGTCCAGCGGATGGCCGGGCGGCAGCAGCGCCGGGCCGCGCCCGGTCGCCTCCATCGCGTCGAAGGCGTCCAGGATCATGGCCGTGAAGATTTCCCCGCCGAAGGGAGGCTCGAACCAGCGGGAGCGGATGAAGTGCGACAGCTTGTGCCGAACCTCCTCCCGCGTATCGGGGGCGACGGTGCGCTCGACCGTGTCTCCCGGATGCCGCGCCGCCATCCACACAAGCGGCGTCGCCCAGAATTTGGTGATCCGCCGGGCGGGGCGGGCATCGGGATCGAGCAGCTTTTCGACATCGGCATTGTCGAGCCACATATCGGTCAGCGGGTCCAGCGACTGGCCAGTCTCTATCGCCTGCGCCAGGAAGATGCCGTTGATGCCGCCGGCGCTGGCCCCTGCGATGATGTCGGGCATCACCCGCAATTTGACGCCGCAGGCCGTTTCCAGATCCTCCAGCAGCTTGCGATAGACCGCCTCGCTGCTGTTGCCGGACGGCACGCCGTCATGGAACGCCCGGCTGGCCCGGGCCAGATGCCAGATCTCCTTGGTGATGCCGTGCATGTAGACGGCCAGGCTGATCCCACCATAGCAGACCAGTGCGAGCCTGAGTTCCCGCTCTTTCATGGGGTTGAGAGTTGCAGAGCAAGGGGGGCTTGTCGAGGGGGCGCAGATGGACAGGCGCGTTTGCGCAAAGGGTTCGGTGCTCCCGCCCTCGCAGGAACATGATGGAGCTTCGCCGTCACCCCAGCTTGAATTCCGCCCAGATGGGCAGATGGTCGGACGCCTTTCGCGCCCCCGCGCTTTCATGCACGCCGCAATCGACCAGCTTCAACTGCCCGCAATGCATGATCCGGTCGAGCCGCGCCACAGGCCGTCGCGCATGGAAGGAACGGCCGCAGGGCGCGAAGCTGTAATGCCGCGCGAAATCCGCCAGGCACCCCCGTTCCGCGCTCCATTCGTTGAGGTCGCCCATCAGCACCGTCGGCATGGCGTCGCGCTGCCCTGCCGCGTGGATCACGGCGGCGGCCTGCTTGCGCCGCCAGAGCCCGGACAGGTCCAGATGCATGCCGAAGATGCGAAGATGCGTCTTGCCCAACCTGACCTCCGCCATGGTCGCGCCGCGCGGCTCCAGGCAGGGGAGGTGCAGAACGTCGTGCGCGCCGATCTCCACATCCTTGCGCACCAATATGGCGTTGCCGTGCCAGCCCATCGAATCGACCTGCACGTTGAGCGGCACCGGCTTATAGGGGCTGATGCTCTCCAGCAGCCAGGGCGGCAGCGCCGCCGAGCGGACGCCGAAGCGCCGGTCGGCCTCCTGCAGGGCGATGATGTCGGAGTCCAGTTCGTTCAGCACGTCGATCACCCGCTCGGGAACCCGGCGGCGGTCGGTGCCTATGGCCTTGCGGATATTGTAGCTCGCGACGCGAATGGTCTTCATGGCGAAACAATGCGCCACAGCGCGCCCGGTTTCCATGGCAAGATGCAAAGAGGATTTGTGTTCCGCATATGTTCTGATATGCGTGCCGCATGGCCAAGGCAAAGCGAAAATTCGTCTGTCAGCAATGCGGCACCGTTTCGGGCCGGTGGCAGGGGCAGTGCGACGATTGCGGCGAATGGAACAGCATTGTCGAGGAAGCGGCCGAAACGGTCTTTTCCGCCCGCCACGACCTGCATAGCGGCGGCAGGGCGCTGACGCTGGTGGGGCTGGACGACAAGGTCGAACTGCCGCCCCGCACCACCACCGGCATTGCGGAGTTCGATCGGGCGCTGGGCGGCGGCATCGTATCCGGTTCCGCCACGCTGATCGGCGGCGATCCGGGCATAGGCAAGTCGACCCTGCTGTTGCAGGCGGCCGCGCGCATTGCGTCGGCCGGGCACAGCGTCGCCTATATCAGCGGCGAGGAAGCGTCGGATCAGGTGCGCCTGCGCGCGCAGCGGCTGGGGCTTGGCAATGCGCCCGTGCAGCTTGCCAGCGCCACTTCCGTGCGCGACATACTGACGACGCTGGGGGAGGGCGCGCCGCCCGCGCTGCTGATCATCGATTCGATCCAGACGATGCACAGCGACCTGATCGAGGGCGCGCCCGGCACGGTGAGCCAGGTGCGCGCGTCCAGCCAGGAACTGATCCGCTTCGCCAAGCAGCGCGGCACCGCCCTGATCCTTGTCGGCCATGTGACCAAGGACGGCAGCATCGCGGGGCCCCGCGTGCTGGAGCATATGGTCGATACGGTGCTGAGCTTCGAGGGAGAGCGCAGCCACCAATATCGCATCCTGCGCGCGATCAAGAACCGCTTCGGCGGCACGGACGAGATCGGCGTGTTCGCGATGGTGGCCGAGGGGCTGGAGGAGGTCGCCAATCCGTCCGCCCTGTTCCTGACCCATCGCGACGAGAATGTGACCGGCGCCACCGTCTTTCCGGCGCTGGAAGGGACGCGCCCGGTGCTGGTGGAGATCCAGGCGCTGGTCGTCCGCCTTTCGAGCGGGGCCACGCCCCGCCGGGCTGTCGTGGGTTGGGACAGCGGGCGGCTGGCCATGGTGCTGGCCGTGCTGGAGGCGCGCTGCGGCCTCAGCTTTTCGACCTGCGAAGTCTATCTGAACGTCGCGGGCGGCTATCGCCTGTCGGACCCGGCGGCCGACTTGGCGGTCGCGGCCGCGCTGATGTCGGCGTTGTCGGAGCGGCCGGTGCCCCCCGATGTCGTCCTGTTCGGGGAAATCGCCTTGTCCGGCGAAATCCGCCCGGTGGCCCATGCCCCGTTGCGGTTGCGCGAGGCGGCCAAGCTCGGTTTCAACCGCGCTTTCGTTCCCGCCGCCGTGGCCGATGGGGTCAAGGGCATTTCGGTCAGCGGTTATCGCGCCCTTGCGCAACTTGTTGACCAGATGCTCGGCCGCGGATAGCCAACAGCGCGATGAACGCGATCGACATTCTCGTCCTGCTGCTGATCGGCGGCTGCGCCATTTTCGGCCTGATGCGCGGTTTCGTGCAGGAAACCCTGTCGCTGATCGCCTGGGTGCTGGCGATTTTCGCGATCCGCCTTTTCCACGCTTCGGCAACGGAACTGGCGGCGCCCTTCGTCGGCAGCACCAGCGGCGCGGCGGTGCTTGCCTTCGCCTTGGTGTTCGGCATCACCTTCGGCGCGGGCAAGCTGCTGGCTCACGCCATCGGCCGGCGCACGCGGCAGTCGGTGCTGGGGCCCGTCGATCGGGTGCTGGGCGCGGGCTTCGGCGCGGTCAAGGGGCTGATCGGCGCGACGCTGGTCTTTCTGGCGTTCAGCCTGGTTTACGACACCTTCTACGGCAGCGGCGCGCGGCGGCCGGATTGGCTGTCCGATGCGCGGACCTATCCGCTGCTGAACGCCAGCGGTCAGGCGATCAGCGAATTCGTGGCGGAACGGCGGGCGCGCAAGCCGTCCGAGACGGACTAGCGGGCGATCCCCCGACTCCGCCTGTCACCCTGTTTCCTCTTTCCGTCCGTTCCGCCTGCGTATTGGAGGCAACTTTCGGTTCTGCCCATCCGTTTAGCGGGCAACAGCAACTGAAGGAGACAACCGATGGGCGAGATGACCGACAAGGTGAAGGCGGCCGGCAACAAGGCGGCCGGTGCGATCAAGGAAGCGGCTGGGCGCAACCAGCGCGATCCCGATCTGGTCGCGGAAGGCAAGGCGCAGAAGGCCAAGGGCACGGCGCAGGACGTCAAGGGTTCGGTCAAGGGCGCCCTTGGCGACAAGATCTGAGCCCAAGTCCAAGAAGCTTCCATAGAATGGCCTCGCCTTTTTGGCGGGGCCTTTTACTGTATTATTGACATCATACGCCTCTTGCTGTTCCAATCCTTTCAGCAAGGGAGTTCAGGGACATGTGGGATCGACGGTCGATAATCGCGGGCGGGACGGCTTCGTTCCTGTGCGCCGCCGGGTTGCGGGCGCAGGTCCTGCCGCCGCAGGGCTTTGCGACGCCTTCGGGCACCGTTCCCTTTGCGCCCGACGTGTTTCGCGAGCGCCGCCGCCGGGTGATGGAGGCGTTGAAGGACGGCGTCGCCGTCGTCCATGGCGCGGGGCCGGTGGAAAGCAGCGCGGCGGTGGCGCCGCCCTTCGTGCAGGATGGCGATTTCGCGTGGCTCACCGGCATTGTCGACGAGCCGGACGCCGTGCTTGTCATGGCGCCCGCCGAACGCACGGTCAGGGAATGGCTGCTGCTGCCGTCGCGCGATGTGGAGTCGGAGCGGTGGGAGGTCGAGCGCCTGCCGCTGGGCACCGAAGTGGAGCGGCGCACGGGCTTTTCCCGGGTGGCGCGCACCGGCGGGCTGGGGAGCCTTGTCACCGCTTTGGCAGAGCGGTCCAAGACGCTGCATTTCCTGGGGCCGATCGTCAGCGCGTCCGCGCCCGTGCCCAAGGCGCTGGAGCTTTACGGCAAGGTGATGCAGCGGGTGCCGGGCGTATCCCTGAAGGACGACAGCGGCCTTCTGCCCGCGCTGCGCATCGTCAAGGAGGCGCGCGAACTGGAGCTGATGCGCAAGGCGATGGCGGCGACGGCGCGCGGCCATCTCGCCGCGATGAAGCAGGTGCGGCCCGGCATGACCGAAAGGCAGTTGAAGGCGATATTGGAGGATGGTTTCCGCGCCGGGGGCGGCGACGGGCTGGCCTATGACAGCATCGTCGCCACCGGGCGCAACGCGGCGTCGCTGCACTATACCGGCGGCGGCGGGGTGATCGGGGAGAAGGACCTGATCCTGATCGACGCGGCGGCCTCCGTCGGGGGATATGCCTGCGACGTGACGCGCACCTTCCCCGCCGGCGGCAGGTTCACCGACGAACAGCGGGCATCCTATGAACTGGTCCTCGCGGCGCAGGCGGCGGCCGTCGCCAGGCTGAAGGCCGGGGTCTATTATGAGGATCTGGTCGAGGCGGCGAAGGACGTGTTCCGCAAGGCCGGGCGGGTGGACGACTTCACCCATGGGCTGGGGCATCTGGTCGGGCTGGACGTCCATGATGTGGGCGACATGTCGAAGCCGCTGCCGGCGGGCGCGGTGATCACCGTGGAGCCGGGGCTGTACGTCCAGTCCGCCAATTACGGCATCCGGATCGAGGATCTGTACCTGATCACGCCGACCGGTTCGCAGCGGCTGAGCGAAGCCGTGCCGCGCACCGTCGCGGAGATCGAGGCGATGGGGCGTTAGGCTTGCTTTCCGGGCGGATGGAATCATCTGCTGACTTGGAAAAGGCGACAAAACGGAAACTTGGAGCAGTCGAGCCGATGCAGTCGGATTGGAATCTGCTCTGGGGTGTGGGCAAGTTCAAGACCTTCCTTCTCCCTTGAGGGAAGGATGGGAAGCGTTGGCGACGGAGGAGCCGGGGCGGGGTTGGATGAGGGGGGCGGGCCTGCGGCCCGCGCGATCCCTTGGATCGCGACCCCCTCACCCGGCTGCGACTAGGCAGCGAGCTGCCAAGTCTGCGCAGCCCTCTCCCTCGAGGGAGAGGGGTAAGGTGGGTGTCCGATTACCACCCACATCATGCGGGCTGGCGAGATTTGAATTTGTCCGTGCAGGAGCGCGGCTTGCTGAAATCGATCCTAGTCCTCTTCGGGCGCGGCGAGATAGGTCCGCACGTCGCGTCGCAGTTCGCCCGCGCAGAGGTAGAGGGCGATGACATTGGGGATCGCCATCAGGAAGAAGCTGCTGTCGACGATGCCGACCACGCGGCCGAGGTCGATGGCGGCGGCGGGGGGCAAGGCGACGATATAGAGGATCTTGTAGGTCCATTGCGCCCGGGGACCGTTGCCGAACAGATAGCCCCAGGCCTGAAGCCCGTAAAAGCCCCATGCCACCAGCGTCGAATAGGCGAACAGCACCACGACCACCGCCAGCAGCCAGGGGAAGGAGGGCGAAACCTGCGCGAAGGCGGCGGAGGTGATGGCGATCCCCTCCAGCCCGCCATTCCATGTGCCCGCCACGACCAGCGCCAGCCCGCCCAGCGCGCAGACGATCATCGTGCCGAGCAGCGGTTCCAGCAGGGCGACCAGCCCCTCCGACACGGGATGCCGCACCCGCGCCAGGCTGTGCGCCATCACCGCCGATCCCACGCCCGCCTCGCTGGCGAAGACGGCGCGCCGCATGCCCGCGACGAAGGCGCCCACCGCGCCGCCGGTCGCGGCCTGTCCGTTCCATGCGCCGTGCCAGATGTCCGCCAGCGCCCCCGGAATGGCGGCGGCGTGGAGGATCAGCACGGTCGCGACGCCGATCAGATAGACCGCGACCTTGAGCGGCGTCAGCCGCTTCGCCACCTCGCCCAGCCAGGCCGCGCCGCCCAGCGTCACCAGCGCCACCGCGCCGGCCAGCATCGTGCCATAGGCCCAGCCATTGGCGAAGCCGGTCACCACCTTCACCTGTGCGAAGCTCTGGTTGACCTGCACCATGGGGATCGCCCCGAACAGCGCGAAAAAGGCGTAGAAGCCGCCCAATATCAGCCCGATCTTCGGCCAGCCGCGCGCCGCGCCCACCGCCTTCAGCACATACATCGGCCCGCCATGCACATGGCCCTGCGCGTCGAAGACGCGATATTTGAGGCCCAGCGTCACTTCCGCCATCTTCACCGTCATGGCGAACCAGCCGATGATGAACATCCAGAGGATCGCGCCCGGCCCGCCCATCGTCAGCGCGACCGCGACGCCCGCGATATTGCCGAGGCCGATGGTGCCCGACAGCGCCGTCGACAGCGCGCCCCACTGGCTGACGTCGCCCTTCGCCTCGCCCGCATGCGGCTGCGCCCTGAGGATGCGGAGCGCCCGGCCCACCGCGGTCAGGTTGGGAAAGCCGAGCCAGAGGGTGAAGAACAGCATCGGCAGCGCCAGATAGAGCACGATCAGCTCGATCTGCGCGCCGAGCACCGGCACCTTCATGAAGACCGCGCCGGAAAGGGCGTCGACCGCTGCATTGAATCCGTCCATTCGCAAGGGGATGGCCGGTCCTTGCTGGAAAGTCGAACAAAGATTGCTATGGGAAGCATGAGAGCTTCACCGCGGGGCGGGCAGGGACGATGAGCAGGAAATATTTCGGTACGGACGGCATTCGCGGGCGCACCAACCAATGGCCGATGACCGCCGAACTGGCGATGAAGGTCGGCATGGCGGCGGGCAAGCATTTCCAGCGCGGCACCCATCGCCACCGCGTGGTGATCGGCAAGGATACGCGGCTGTCGGGCTATATGGTCGAAAATGCGCTGGTCGCCGGGTTCACGGCGGTCGGCATGGACGTGGTGCAGTTCGGGCCGATCCCGACGCCCGCCGTGGCGTTGCTGGCCCATTCGATGCGCGCCGACCTGGGCGTGATGATTTCGGCCAGCCACAATCCCTATTTCGACAATGGCATAAAATTATTCGGTCCGGACGGCTACAAGCTGTCGGACGAGGATGAGCTGAAGATCGAGGCGATGCTGGACCAGCAGATCCCGCTGGCCGCGTCGCAGGACATCGGCCGCGCCCGCCGCGTGGAGGATGCGCGCGGCCGCTATATCCATGCGGTCAAGTCCAGCTTTCCCGCCGATCTGCGGCTGGACGGGCTGAAGATCGTGGTCGATTGCGCCAATGGCGCGGCCTATCAGGTCGCCCCTTCCGCCCTGTGGGAATTGGGGGCGGAGGTGGTGGCGATCGGCGTCACGCCCAACGGCATCAACATCAACGACCAGTGCGGATCGACCGCGCCGCTGCTGTTGCAGGAAACGGTGGTGTCGTCGGGCGCCGACATCGGCATCGCGCTGGACGGCGATGCCGACCGGCTGATCGTGGTGGACGAGCATGGCGCGATTGTCGACGGCGACCAGATCATGGCCCTGATCGCGGGCAATTTCGCGAAGGCGGGGATGCTGCGCGGCGGCGGGCTGGTGGCGACGGTGATGTCGAACCTGGGGCTGGAGCGGTTTCTGGCCGGGCAGGGCATGGCGCTGGAGCGGACTAAGGTGGGCGACCGTTATGTGCTGGAGCGGATGCGCGAGGGCGGCTTCAATGTCGGGGGCGAGCAGTCGGGGCACATGATCCTGTCCGACTATGCGACGACCGGCGACGGCACGATGGCGGCGCTGCAGGTGCTGGCGGCGCTGGTGCGGTCCGGCAAGCCGGCGAGCGAGGTGCTGCACCAGTTCGATCCGGTGCCGCAATTGCTGAAGAATGTGCGCTTTTCCGGCGGCAGGCCGCTGGAGCATGAGGATGTGCGGAAGGTGATCGCGCAGGCGGAGGCGGAGCTGAACGGGTGCGGGCGGCTGGTGATCCGTCCGTCCGGCACGGAGCCGGTGATCCGGGTGATGGCGGAAGGCGACCGCGAGGAACAGGTCAGGGACGTGGTGGAGCGCATCTGCGACGCCGTGGCGAAGGCGGCGGCGTGACGGCGTTGCGTTGCGGTTGTCCTTGCCGATATGGCGCTGCCTTTCCGGCGCGTCCGGGCCGGGGGAGGCGGCGGGAGATGGGTTCCCGCCTGCGCGGGAACGGCGGACGGAGGGCGATCGTCCATGCTTGAGATGCGGCCCGATTGCGAACGCTGCGGCGTCGATCTGCCCGCCGACGAGCCGGGGGCGTTCATCTGTTCCTTCGAATGCAGCTTTTGCGCGCCCTGCGCGGAGGCGCTGGACGACCGCTGCCCCAATTGCGGCGGGGAGTTGATGGACCGGCCGACGCGGGTGGGGGATGCGTTGAAGCGGCATCCGGCTTCGGCGGAGCGGCGTTTCGGGGGATGAGCGTCGCCCGCATCCTGATCGTCGCCGGGTCCGACAGCGGCGGCGGGGCCGGCATCCAGGCCGACATCCGCACCGTGACGCTGTTGGGCGGCCATGCCATGACGGCGATCACCGCGATCACCGCGCAAAACACGCTGGGCGTGCAGGGCGTCCATCCGGTGCCGGCCGACATGGTGATCGCGCAGATGGAAAGCGTGATCGGCGACATCGGGGTCGACGCGGTGAAGATCGGCATGATCGGATCGGCGGAGACGGCGGCGGCGGTGGCCGAGCGGCTGGCGGCGCTGGAAGGCGTGCCCATCGTCTTCGATCCGGTGATGGTGGCGACCAGCGGTTCGGCGCTGGCCGATGAGGCGACGGTGGCGGCGTTCGAGCGGCTGATGGCGCTGGCGGTGCTGGTGACGCCCAATATTCCGGAGCTGGAGGCGCTGGGCGGGGAGGAGATCGCGGTCCGCTTCGCGACGCATGTGCTGGCCAAGGGCGGCCATGGCGAGGGGCCGATGCTGACCGACCGGCTGATCGGGCCGGGCGGCGTGGTGAAGGCCTGGAGCAATGCGCGGATCGACACGCGGCACAGCCATGGCACGGGCTGCACGCTGGCCAGCGCGATCGCGACCGGGCTGGGGCAGGGATGGGACATGATCGACGCGATCGAGCGGGCGCGCAAATATGTGCGGGAGGCGCTGGCGCTGGCGCCCGGCCTTGGCGGCGGACATGGGCCGATGGGCGCGCCGTTCGGATTTCATGACCATGCCTGATTTCGCCCATGAATTGCGGCATCATCCGGGGCTGGTCGCCGGGGTGGACGAGGCCGGGCGGGGGCCGCTGGCCGGGCCGGTGGTGGCGGCTGCGGTGATCCTGCGGCGGGAGGATTGCCCGGACGGGCTCAACGACAGCAAGCAGCTCAGCGCGGCGAAGCGGGCCGTGCTGGAGGGGGAGATCAAGGCGCGGGCGCTGTGCTGGGGCCTGGGGGTCGCTTCGGTCGAGGAGATCGACAGCCTCAACATCCTCTGGGCGACGATGCTGGCGATGACGCGGGCGGTGGAGGCGCTGACCCATGACTGCGCCCATGTGCTGGTGGATGGCAATCGCTGTCCGCAATGGCGCTGGGCCTCGACGGCGGTGGTCGAGGGCGACGCCAAATGCCTGTCGATCGCGGCGGCATCCATATTGGCGAAGGAGGCGCGCGACCGGATGATGATCGAGGCGGCGGCGGCGCACCCGCATTACGGCTGGGAAAGCAACAAGGGCTATGGCAGCGCCCGGCATCTGGCCGCGCTGCGCGAGCATGGGCCGACGCCGCTGCACCGCAGGAGCTTTGCGCCGGTCGCGCAGTTGAGCCTGCTTTAGGGACGCGCCGGGGCGGCGACCGTCCCGATCCGATACCGATGTGAGTCCGCCGGGGGCTGGCGCTGCGCCGTCTTATGGTTAAGAAGGTGTTTATGCGCGCCTTTCTGACCTTCCTGCTGTTGCTGACCTGTGCGGTGGCGCCGCCGGCCGGGGCGCAGGAGGCGCTGGGGCCGGGGGGCTATCGCTGGCTGGAGGAGGGGCCCTTTGCCGGGCCGCTCTATCTGGTCATCAGCATCGAGCGGCAGAGGGTGCATGTCTATGACGGCGACCGGCTGGTCGGGGTCGCCAGCGTGTCGACCGGCATGAAGGGGCATCGCACGCCCACCGGCGAGTTTCCGGTGTTGCAGAAGCGGGAATGGCATCGGTCGAACCTCTATTCCAACGCGCCCATGCCCTTCATGCAGCGGCTGACCTGGGACGGGATCGCGCTGCATGCCGGGCATAATCCCGGCTATCCGGCGAGCCATGGGTGCATTCGCCTGCCCCAGGTCTTTGCCCGCAAGCTGTTCGGGATGACGCAGATCGGCACGCTGGTCAGCGTGACGTCGGACCGGCTGAGCCCCGCGCTGATGGTGGATGCGCTGGTGGTGGGCGATCCGGGGAGCGCGGTCGCCACCTTCACGCCGCAGGCGCCGGTCGTGCTGGCGCAGCGCGACGATGCGGGGGTGGGAGCGGGCGCGCCGATGCTGGAGGTCGATCCGGGGATATTCCGGCTGAGGTTGATGCGGCGTTAGGGGCCCTTCGGACGGGGCAGGAAGGCGGCGGGTTCCTGCGAGACCCCGCCGCCTTCCTGATTCCCGGCATTCCGATCAGGCCGCTTCCGCGGTTTCCTCCGTCGCGGGGAGGCGGATGAGATAGTCGAAGGCGGACAGCGCCGCCGTCGATCCGGCTCCCATGGCGATCACGATCTGCTTGTAGGGCACGGTCGTGCAGTCGCCTGCCGCGAAGATGCCCGGCTGGCTGGTTTCGCCGCGCGCGTCGATCTCTATCTCTCCGCGCGGGGAGAGGGCGATCGCGTCCTTCAGCCATTCGGTGTTGGGGACGAGGCCGATCTGGACGAAAATGCCCTCCAGCTCGACATCATGCTCCGTGCCGCTGTTGCGGTCCTTGTAGCTGAGGCCGGTCACTTTCTCGCCATTGCCGTCGACCCTGGTCGTCAGGGCCGAGGTGATGATCCTGACATTGGGCAGGCTGGCGAGCTTGCGCTGGAGCACGGCGTCGGCGCGGAGCTGGCTGTCATATTCGATCAGCGTCACATGGGCGACGATGCCGGCGAGGTCGATCGCCGCCTCCACGCCGCTGTTGCCGCCGCCGATCACCGCGACGCGCTTGCCCTTGAACAGCGGACCGTCGCAATGGGGGCAATAGGCGACGCCCTTGTTGCGATATTCATCCTCGCCGGGCACGCCCATCTGCCGCCAGCGGGCGCCGGTGGAGAGGATGACGGTGCGGCCCTTGAGCGACGCGCCATTTTCGAGGACGACTTCGTGATAGCCGCCTTCGGCCTTGGCCGGGATCAGTTTCGCCGCCTTCTGGAGGTTCATGATCTCGACATCATAGTCCTTCACATGCGCTTCCAGCGCGGAGGCGAGCTTGGGCCCTTCGGTGCGGCTGACCGAGATGAAATTCTCTATGTCCATGGTGTCGAGCACCTGGCCGCCGAAGCGTTCCGCCGCGACGCCGGTGCGGATGCCCTTGCGCGCCGCATAGATGGCCGCCGCCGCGCCGGCGGGGCCGCCGCCCACCACCAGCACCTCGAACGGGTCCTGGGCCTTGATCTTCTCCGCCGCGCGGGCCGCCGCGCCGCTGTCGATCTTCGCGACGATCTGCTCCAGCTCCATGCGGCCGCTGGCGAAGGGTTCGCCGTTCAGGAAGACGGTGGGGACGGCCATGACCTTGCGCGCGTCGACCTCTTCCTTGAACAGCGCGCCGTCGATGGCGGTGTGGCTGATGCGCGGGTTGAGCACGCTCATCAGGTTCAGCGCCTGCACCACGTCGGGGCAGTTCTGGCAGGAGAGCGAGAAATAGGTTTCGAAGGCGAAGTCGCCGTCAATATCCCTGATCTGCTGGATCAGGTCCTGCGCGGCCTTCGACGGATGGCCGCCGACCTGGAGCAGCGCCAGCACGAGCGAGGTGAATTCATGCCCCATGGGCAGGCCGGCGAAGGTGACGCCGATGTCCGTGCCGGTGCGGCGGATCATGAAGCTGGGGACGCGGCTGGCGTTACCGGCGGCGATCGTCACCTTGTCCGACAGTTCGGCGATCTCATCCAGCAGCGTCTTGAGTTCGCGGCTCTTGGGGCTGTCGTCCAGCGATGCGACCAGCTCGATCGGCTGGGTGATGTTCGCCATATAGGCCTTGAGCTGGGCCTTCAGATTTGCGTCCAACATCTTCGGTCTCCTTGGGTTGGGCGCGCCTATCCGGGGCGCGGCTACATGTTCGCCGGAACGGTGCGACCCGAAGGCCCGGCGGTGTTTGCGATGATGCGATTTGACTTCGTCGTGCTCCTGCGAAGGCAGGAGCACGCGGCATGCAGAGGCCCTGCCGGATCAGGGAGGAACTCGACCCGATCCGGCAGACGCCCTTTCAGGTCTTCAGATCTTGCCGACGAGGTCGAGCGACGGAGCAAGGGTCGCTTCGCCTTCTTCCCACTTGGCCGGGCAGACTTCGCCGGGGTTGGCGGCGACATATTGCGCGGCCTTGACCTTGCGGAGCAGTTCGGTCGCGTTGCGGCCGACGCCTTCCGAGGTGATTTCCATGAACTGGATCACGCCTTCGGGATCGACCAGGAAGGTCGCGCGGTCGGCGAGGCCCACGCCCGGGCGCATCACGTCGAAATTATTGGTGATCTGGCCCGATTGGTCGCCCAGCATATAATAGTTGATCTTGCCGATGGCCGGCGAGGTGTCGTGCCAGGCCTTGTGGCTGAAATGCGTGTCGGTCGACACCGAGTACACCTCTACGTTCAGCTTCTGCAGCGTCGGGTAGATGTCGGCCAGATCCTCCAGCTCCGTCGGGCAGACGAAGGTGAAGTCGGCGGGGTAGAAGAAGAAGACGGCCCACTTGCCCTTCACGTCGGCGTCGGTCACGTCGACGAACTTGCCTTCCTTGTAAGCGGTGGCCTTGAACGGCTTGATGGTCGTGTTGATAAGCGCCATGGGCTTTCCAGTTCCTTTTTAGGGGGTTGCTGTTGCCCGACCCATGTAGGGAAAGCGCAGGGCGCCGTGAAATTGGTTTTATCGACAAGGTTGATTGATAAAAACGATCACCGCCAGCTTCATTGATCGATCTAGCCGTTTCTCGGCTTTTGCAGGACGTAGTTCATCGCCTCCTCCAGCATGCCCAGCGCTTCCTCTATGGTGAAGGTGGAGGAGTCGAGGCACAGTTCCAGCCACAGGCCGTCGATCATCGCGGTAAGCCCGATGGCGGCGATGCGCGCGTCGGGACGGGGAATCTGGGGCGCCGCCTCGCGCAGCAGCACCTCCATGCGTTCGCGCCCGCCGCCATAGGTTTCCGCATGGGTGGCGGCGATGGCGGGATTGGTCTTGTTGAGGCTCCAGAAGGAAATCCAGGTCGCCAGCAGATCGGGGTCCAGCACGGGCGGCTGGAAGTTGGAGCGCAGATAGGCCCAAAGCCGCGCGCGGGGGCAGGAGCCGGCCTCCGCCACGGCGCGTTCCATGGCGGCGGCGACCTTTTCACCGACATCGCGATAGGTGGCCAGGATCAGCGCGTCGACGCCGTCGAAATAATGGGTGAGCAAACCGGCCGAAACCCCGGCATAGGCGCAGATCGCGCGGACGGAGGTGCCGCCCACGCCCTTTTCCGAAAGACAGCGCGCCGTCGCCTCGATCAGGGCCTGCCGCCGGACATCGGCGGATTCGCGAACGAACCGCGCCCTTTCCGGGCGCCCCTCAACCTTGTTCTCCATCTCTTTTCCCCGCCCATGATCCTGCCTTCCCGCCGCAGCCGCTGGCAAGCGGCTCCGCCCCCTGTCGGGAAATGGATCGAAGCCCCGCGTTCAGCGGTTTATCGGGTCAATTGCAAGGAGAAAGATGGATGAATCGTCGCAATCTGGGCCTGATTCTCCCGCTGATGGCGATGGGAGCGCTAACTTCCGGTTGCGCCAGGAGCGCCGACGAGGGCGGGGCCGCGAACAATGCCGCGCAGCCCGCCGATGTGGAGGCGATTGCCGAGCCGGATGCCGTCAATGCCGCCGCCAACGGGGCGGCGGGCCTGCCCACCGACGACTGGGTCGGGCGGTGGAATGGGCCGGAGGGGCTGTTCCTGGACATCCAGCCGTCGCCCGATGGCCGGCCCGGACATTATGCCATCGCCAATCAGGACAATCTGGACCGGCAGGGGGACTATCCCGGCGTGGCCGAAGGGGCGACGATCCGCTTCGTGCGCGACGGCAGGGACCTGAGCATTCGTCCGGGCACGGGCGCGGAAACCGGGTTCAAGGACCTTGCCGGCCGGCAGGATTGCCTGATCGTGCTGCCGGGCCGGGAGGGCTATTGCCGCTGATCCGGTCAGGAACCCGCCCGCTCGCTTGCGCATTTATGCCGCCGGGTGGCGTGAAGACGAGGAGGATTTCTATGGCGGATTATCAGGATCGTCCGGCGACGACCACGATCATCGAGAAGCGTGGCGGCGGCGGAACCATGGTGGCGGTTCTCCTGCTGGTCGTGGTCGTGGCGATTGCCGCCTTCTTCCTGATCAGCAGCCAGAGCCGGAAGGACAGCGCGGTCGAGAGCGCGGCCACGCAGGTCGGCCAGGCGGCGAGCGATGTCGGAGATGCGGCGAAGGACGCGGCGGGCGCTGCGAAGGGCGAATAGGCCCGGCGCCGCACCGGCGGTCTCCCGCCGTTCGTCCGGTTGGATTGCAAAAAAAGGGCGCCCTGTTCGGGGCGCCCTTAATTCAGGCCTGCCGTTGTCGGCTCAGCCGGATGTCGTCAGCCTTCCACCTTCGCATGCCGGGGTGCGGCTTCGTTGAGGATGCGCAGGATCTTCTTGAGCGCGCTCGGCTCGTCCGTTTCCTCCATCGCCGCGAGTTCGCGGGCGAGGCGGCTGGACGCGGCTTCGAAGATCTGCCGTTCGGAATAGCTCTGTTCCGGCTGATCGTCGGCGCGGAACAGGTCGCGGGTCACTTCGGCGATCGACACCAGATCGCCCGAATTGATCTTCGCTTCATATTCCTGCGCGCGGCGCGACCACATGGTGCGCTTCACCTTGGGCTTGCCCTTCAGGGTTTCGACCGCTTCCTCCAGCGTCTTGTTGGAGGACAGCTTGCGCATGCCGACGCCCTCGGCCTTGTTCGTGGGCACGCGGAGCGTCATCCGCTCCTTTTCGAAGCGCAGGACATAGAGTTCCAGCTCCATGCCCGCAATCTGCTCCTTCTGCAGTTCTATGACGCGGCCAACGCCATGCTTGGGGTAAACAACATAATCACCTACGTCAAAGGACAGCGCCTTGGCAGCCATTTGAAACCTTTCCATGTCTTCGGGGGAGCGGTGGCATTCGCGTTGCAGGTGCGAAAAGGTGCACGAGCCAGGGGAAGCGCGGCGCCACCATCATAACATCAGGCATTTGTCTCCGTAGTGGACGCGACCATGTCCACCTGTTGGCGCCTATTTAGCAGATTCGTAACAAAATTGCCACCCCCGGACACAAAATCCGGGAGTGGCGGTGCAAATTAAACGCAACAGCTAGTCTTCATGAGGATGCCGGCGGCGGTTCGCGACAGCCTTGGGGCGTGGCGCTTCAGCTGCCCGCGCCGGGCTCCGGCGAGAAGAATTTCTCCAGCTTGTTTTCGATGCCCTTCATCTCGTCGGCGTCGGCGGGGGCTTCGCCCTTGACGGTGATATTGGGCCATTCGGCGGAGAATTTCGTGTTCAGCTCCAGCCATTTTTCCAGGCCGTTCTCCGTATCGGGCAGAATCGCCTCGGCAGGGCATTCCGGTTCGCACACGCCGCAGTCGATGCACTCGTTCGGATTGATGACCAGCATGTTCTCGCCCTCGTAGAAACAGTCCACGGGGCAAACCTCGACGCAATCCATATATTTGCAGCGGATGCAGTTATCGGTCACGACATAGGTCATGGGTCAGCACTCTTGGTAGGGAGACAATCGGCGCCCTGCTATGCGCGGTCGGCGCGAAGGTCAATGAGGATATTGTTGGGGCGCGGGTAGTGGGCTTTTTCCTGTCATTCCTGTGGAGACGGGGATTCATCTCCCCTGCCGATGAGCTGGGGGCCATGTTGGGAGATGGGTTCCCGCCTTCGCGGGAACGACAAAGGGGGGGGTCAGGCGCCGACCGTCAGTTCCTCATAGCAGGACTGGGCTTCGGGGGCGGGGCCTCGGCGGCCGGGGAGCTGGAGGATGCGGACGACCCGGACGCCGCTGGGATGGGGAAAGGTGATGAGGTCGCCGGCCCGCACCGGCGCGTGCGAGCGTTCGATGCGGCGGCCGTTGAGGCGGATATGGCCGTCCTCCGCCATTTTCTGGGCGACCGAACGGCTCTTTGCGAGGCGCGCGAACCAGAGGAACTTGTCGATGCGCAGGCTGGGGCCGTGGGCCGCGACCAGGCCCGCGTCAGCCATTGCGGCCCAGCAGTTCGGCAAGGCCCGCAAAGGCATGGTTGCCGGTGGGGGCAGGGCCGGACGAGGCGGCGGGGCGCGGCCCCCGGTCGTTGCGGGGCTTGCCCTGGGCGGGCGCGCCGCGCTTTTCGCGGCCCGGATGCTGCTGGTGCGTCCGCGCCTTCTGCCGGCCACGGAAGGCCCAATTGGGTCCGCCCTCCGCAGGCGCCTCCACGGCGCGGAAGCCCGCGAGGCGCATCAGTTGCAGGAAGGCGTCCTCCGACAGGCCGAGCGAGACGATCTGCGGGCTCTGCGCGGTGAAGGCCTCGTTCCTGGCGATGGCCTCATGCGCGGTGCGGGCCATGCGTTCGGCCATGTCGATGCGCAGCATCTGTTCGCCAAAGCCGCGGAAGCCGGCGATGCGGGCGCCCATCTGCTCAGGCTTTTCGCCGGCCGGGATCAGGGTGAGGCCGGGGCCGGGCAGGGGCAGGCAGGGCTTGCCCAGGCGCGCGGCCAGCAGGGCGGCGCGCCAGCGGGCGGCGCCGGGCTTCAGCAGGCCGGGATGATAGATGTCGAGCACGCCGATGTCGATGCCGGCGCGGCGCAGCAGATGGCGCTGGTCCTTGTCGAGATGGCCGAGCGCCGAATCGAGTTCGGTGCGCGCGATGACGCCGCCGGCATCGGCAAGCTGGGCGAAGACGGCGCGGACGACGGCGGGCACTTCGGGGTCGGCGCTGCTGCCCACCATCCTGGTGAGGGGCAGCAGATGCTTTTCCTTCTGCGCGTCCATCCATGCGGCAAGGCGGGCCGCCACCTGCTTCTGCACATCCTGTCCCATTGCGAGGAGCGCGCGATCCAGACGGATTTCCGGGGTCAGCAGCGCGGGGCCGCCGTGCAGCGTCGCCACCGGATCGCCCTTCCAGCTTATGCCGGGGGCCTGCCCTGCTTCGTCCATGAGCGCGAAATCGGTATCGGGTGCGCCCAGCAATTCGTCAGCCTTCACTCGCAATATCCTTCCAAGGCGCCGTTCAGCGGCCGCCAGCAGCATCTTCCTGTCCTGATGCCGGGTAGCGGGATCGACCGAGAAACGAAATCCGTCAAGTCGCCCGATCGTCTCGCCATCGACGCAGACTGTCCCGTCCTGTTCGATTTCGACCGGCAGATTGGCCGCGCTTTGGCCGATGTCCCTTAGCAGAACGGTGGTGCGCCGGTCCACGAAACGCTGCGTCAGCGCGGCGTGGAGCGCGTCGGAGAGCTTTTCTTCGAGGGCGCGGGTGCGCTCCGCCATTTCCGCCGGATGGGCGAGCCAGTCGGCGCGATGGGCGATGTAGGACCAGGTGCGGGCGGCGGCGATCCGGCCGGAAAGGGTGTCGATGTCGCCCTGAACCGAATCGAGTCGCGCAATCTGCTGGGCGAACCAGTCGCGGGGGATGTGGCCCGTCCCTTCGGACAGGAAGCGCCAGATGCGGCTGACGGCGCGGGCATGATGTTCGGCGCCCAGTTTCTGGAAATCGGGCAGGCCGCAGGCGGCCCAGAGCCGTTCGACCTGCTTCCTGCCGCGTGCCCGATCGATCACCAGCGGGTCGTCGGCGAGCCGCCTGAGCACGGCGAGGTCGACCGCTTCGGGCGCGGCGCGCAGTTCGGGGCGTTCGGGCTTCTGCTCCAGATCGGAGATGAGGTGATCCAGCCGGTCGGTGCGCGGCGTGCCGTTGCGCCAGAAAAGCTGCTCCACCGGCGGAAACCGGTGCGCCTCTATCGCCTCTATCTCCTCCGGCGTGAAGGCGGCGTCGCCATCCTCATGGCCCAGGCTGCCGAAGGTGCCGTCCTGGTGGTGGCGGCCGGCGCGCCCGGCGATCTGCGCCATTTCCGCGACGGTCAGGCGGCGGGTGCGGCGGCCGTCATATTTGCGCAGCGAGGCGAAGGCGACATGCGCGACGTCGAGGTTGAGGCCCATGCCGATCGCGTCGGTGGCGACCAGATAGTCGACCTCTCCGTTCAGGAACATCTGCACCTGCGCATTGCGGGTGCGGGGCGAGAGCGCGCCCATCACCACCGCCGCGCCGCCCCGGAAGCGGCGGAGCATTTCCGCCACGGCATAGACCTCCTCGGCGGAGAAGGCGACGATGGCGGAACGCTTGGGCAGGCGGGAGAGCTTCTTCGCGCCTGCATAGCTGAGCGTCGAGAAACGCGGGCGGCCGATGATCTCCGCATCGGGGACCAGCGCCTTCACCACCCGGCCGATGCTGGCCGAGCCGAGGATCATCGTTTCCTCCCGGCCCCTGGCGCGCAGGAGGCGGTCGGTGAAGACATGGCCGCGTTCCGGATCGGCGCCGAGCTGGGCTTCGTCCAGGGCGACGAAGGCGTAATCCGCCAGCCCTTCGTTCGCGGTCCCGGCCTGCCGACCGATCGGCATGGATTCCGCGGTGCAGAGGAAATAGCGGGCGCCGGGGGGCACGATCTTTTCCTCGCCGGTGATGAGGGCGACCTGCGCCGGGCCCTTCATGCCGGCCACCCGGTCATAGACTTCCCGCGCCAGCAGGCGCAGCGGGAAGCCCATCATCCCGGAGCTATGGCCGCACATGCGTTCGACGGCGAGGTGGGTCTTGCCGGTGTTGGTGGGGCCCAGGACGGCGGTGAGGGGCGATCGGGCGAACTGGGCCATGGTCCCTGCTATGTCGGGCATGGATCGGGGAAGGGCAAGGGGAAAGGCCCGGGCGGGAGGTCGAATTGGGGTGCGCGGGTCTTGCGGGTGGGCCGCCGGCCTTGCGGCGGGGGTGGGGGTGGGAGATGGATCCCCGCCTTCGCGGGGATGACGGGGAGGGGGCGGGGATGAACGGAGGAGGCGGGGGTGACGGGGAGAGGCGAGGATGAGGGAGGAGAGGCGAGGATGAGGGGACGAGCGGCGGGGATTGGTCCGCCGGTCCTTTGCGGGGCACGGCCGGTCGCGGAAAAAGGGTTAAAAAAGGCGTGTTTATTTGACTTTAACCTTGTGCTTTTACAAAATTGCGGATGAACGCGCGGCGGGGGTCGGGCGATATTTGCCCCGGGGGCGTGTTTTACCGTGTTTCATGATGGTCAGATCAATGCCCAGCAGGGTGGCGCTTCCGCGTCCCTGTGGCTGACTGACTCGATCCGCAGGGCGGGACCGGCCGAGGATCGGCGCGACTGGCGGGAGAAGCTGCGCGACTGGGCCGAGGATGTGGAACTGGTTCCCGACCTTGGCCAGCGGGTGGGAAGTTTCACCTGGTTCCGGGGACTTGCGACCTGTTTCGGGCTGTGCGCGGCGGCGCTTTATCTGTCGCCGGGCTTTCATGCGCTGCCCGGCGCGCCGCAGCCGCTGATGCCGGCGAGGCAATTCGACGAAGTGCGCAGCCAGATGATCATGCCGCTTGCCCTGGGCGCGGACAGCGGGCGGCGCATGGGGCCGACCGACGCGGTGCAGCCGCTGCGCGAGACGCCGGAGCGGCCGCAGATCGAATTGCGCGCGCAGATCGGCGGCAGCGATTCGCTGGGCCGGGCGCTGGCGCGGGCGGGCGTGAGCGGCGGCGACGTGGCGACGGTGACGAGCCTGGTGGCGGGCGACACCGGCGCGGGATTGAAGCCGGGCACGCCGCTGGACATCGTGCTGGGCCGCCGGCCGAGCCGGGACGTGCCGCGGCCGCTGGACCGGCTGAGCTTCCGGGCGCGGCTCGATCTGGGGATCGAGATCGCGCGGGCCGGCGGGGTCCTGCAGGCGCAGCGGACGGCGATCCATGTGGACGAGACGCCGCTGCGCATCCAGGGCGTGGTGGGCGAGAGCCTCTATCGTTCGGCGCGGGCGGCGGGCGCGCCGCCCAAGGCGATCCAGAGTTTCCTGCGCGTCGTTGCGCAGCAGGTCGATCTCGGATCGATCTCGGCGGGGGACCGCTATGACATCGTCACCGAATATCGGCGGGCCGACACGGGCGACGTGGAGGTGGGCGACCTGCTGTTCGCCGGGCTGCACCGGGCGAGCGGGCGCGGCATCGACATGCTGAAATGGACGCAGGACGGGCGGACCCAGTGGTTCGAGGCGTCGGGCGTCGGCCAGCGGCGCGGCGTGCTGTCGGCGCCGGTGGCGGGGCGCATGTCGTCCAGCTTCGGCATGCGGCGCCATCCGATCCTGGGTTATACCCGCATGCATGCGGGGATCGATTTTGCCGCCCATTACGGGTCGCCCATCTATGCGGCGACGGACGGCGTGGTGTCCTATGCCGGGCGGCATGGCGGGCACGGCAATTATGTGCGGCTGGAGCATGGCAACGGCCTTGCCACCGGCTATGCGCATATGAGCCGCATCGCCGCGTCGCCGGGGCAGCGGGTGCGGCAGGGGCAGGTGATCGGCTATGTCGGATCGTCGGGCCTGTCGACCGGGCCGCATCTGCATTATGAGCTGTACCGGAACGGACGGACCATCAATCCGCTGTCGGTGCGGTTCACCACGACATCGCAACTGGCGGGCAGGGAACTGGCGGCTTTCCGGCAGCGGCTGGTGCAGTTGAAGAGCCTGCGCATCGGCCTGCCCGTGCAGGTGGCGCAGAAGACCGCGGCGCCGGCCGCGGCCGGGAAATAGCTTTTCGCGGGCGATTCCCTCCGCTAACGGGCGGGAATGAACGCAGCGGCTTCCGACATCACCGCGATCCTGCTGGCCGGGGCGCGGCCGATCCCCGATCCCCTGGCGGCGGCGGCCGGCGTGGCGGTCAAGCCGCTGGTGCCGGTGGCGGGGGAGCCGATGATCAACCGGCCGGCCCGCGCCCTGCTGGCGCATCCGGCGGTCGGGCGGCTGGTCGTGCTGACCCAGGCGCCGGAACTGTTCGCCGCCGATCCGGCGACCGCCTGGCTGGCGGAGCATCCCGAAGTGCGGTTCGAAAGGAGCGGGCGCGGAATCGCTTCCTCCCTCATCGCCTTGCTGGACCGGGGGGACCTGCCCTTTCCCCTGCTGATGACGACGGCGGATCATGTGCTGCTGGACGGGGCCATGCTGGACCAGATGGTGCGCGAGGCATCCGGCGCGGACATCGCCGTGGCGATGGTCGAGCGCAGGACATTGCTGGCGCGCTATCCAGGGTCGCGGCGGACCTGGCTCAAATTTCGCGACGGCGGGTGGTCGGGGGCGAATCTCTTCTGGTTCGGCAGCGGCAAGGCGCGGCCGGTGGTCGCGCTGTGGCAGGAGGTCGAGCAGGACCGGAAGAAGGGGTGGAAGATTCTGTCCGCCTTCGGACCGCTGGCCCTGCTGGGCGCGATGCTGCGGATTTCGACGCTGCGGGGCGGGATCGCGCGGGTGGGGCGGCGCTTCGGGATCGTGGCGCGCCTGGTGGCGATGGAGAAGGCGGAGGCCTGCATCGACGCGGACAAGCCGGACGACGTGGCGCTGATCGAGGCGATCCTGGCGGGGTCTGTGCGATAGAAGCGGCGTGTTCCTGCCTGCGCAGGAGCACCTAATTCCATTTCCGCATGTTGTTCCATGTTCGAAAGTCAGTAGGCGTCCAGTTCCTCCAGCGCGGTGAATCGCTGCGACCAGAGCGCGCCATAAACCGCCATCCACTGCACGACGGGCGCAAGGCCCTTGGCGCGGGCGGAATAATAGGTTTCGCGCCCGGCGCGGCGGGCCGTCACGAGGCTGGCGCGTTTCAGCTTGCCGAGATGGCGGGACACCATGGGTTGCGATACGCCGGAAATGGCGGTGAGGGCGTGGACGCTCTGTTCCCCTTCGCGCACCAGATATTCCAGCAGCGCGCGCCGGGTGCCGTCCGACAGGGCCTTGAACAGTTCGTCGCAGGAGGTCGATCGATCCCCCCTTAAAATATGGTCGGTCATGGACCCATTCATAATCATCGGGTTATGGGTGGGTCAAGGTGAAGGCGGTTTTTACCCTTCCCGGCGGCGTTAACCAAAAAAACTTTGGGCCTGTTCTCCGCTGAGTCTTTTGAGTCACACTAGCCGATCTTGAGTCTTTCGAGTCGCTGTCGACTCAATATCTAGTGGCTACCCGGTTCGTTCTCCGTCATGTTAACCATTATGTGAGGCTTGAACCCTAAGTTGCTGATCTTGACGGCTGACTCCGGAGGACTCATCGCTGGGCCTCAGAAGGAAACGGGGGTCACGAAATGGGTGTCATGGAACGCGTCGCGCCGCGGCGGAAAAAGGCGGTTGCGCCCGTGGAGGTCGAGGCCAACCGCCTGCTGCGCGGCGACTGCATCGCGGAAATGGCGAAGCTGCCCGATGCGTGCATCGACATGATCTTCGCGGACCCGCCCTATAATCTCCAGCTTGGCGGCGACCTGTTCCGGCCCGAGGGTAGCCGGGTGGACGCGGTCGACAACGACTGGGACAAGTTCGATACGCTGGGTTCCTACGACCGCTTCACCAAGGCCTGGCTGCGGGAAGCGCGGCGTATATTGAAGCCGAACGGCACCATCTGGGTGATCGGCAGCTACCACAATATCTTCCGCGTCGGCACGGCGTTGCAGGACGAGGGCTTCTGGATCCTCAACGACATCATCTGGCGCAAGTCCAATCCCATGCCCAATTTCAAGGGCACGCGCTTCACCAACGCGCATGAGACGCTGATCTGGGCGAGCCAGGGCGAGGATGCGCGATATACGTTCAACTACAAGGCGATGAAGACGCTGAACGACGAGTTGCAGATGCGGTCCGACTGGGTGCTGCCGATCTGCGGCGGGCAGGAACGGCTGAAGCGCAACGGCACCAAGGCGCATCCGACGCAGAAGCCGGAGGCCCTGCTCTACCGCGTGCTGCTGGCCTGTACGAAGCCGGGCGACGTGGTGCTCGATCCCTTTTTCGGCACCGGGACGACGGGCGCGGTGGCCAAGCGCCTGGGCCGCAGGTGGATCGGCATCGAGCGCGAGGACGATTATATCGAGGTCGCGCTGGAGCGGATCGAGGCGGCGCTGCCGCTGGACGAAAGCGCGCTGACCATCATGCAGACGGCGCGGCAGCAGCCCAAGGTGGCGTTCGGCACGCTGGTCGAGACGGGCTATCTGCAGCCCGGCGCGGTGCTGACGGATTCGAAGCGGCGCTGGCAGGCGGTGGTGCGGGCGGACGGTTCGCTGTCGGTGGGGGCGGATACCGGCTCGATCCACAAGATGGGCGCGACCCTGCAGGGTGCGCCGAGTTGCAATGGCTGGACCTTCTGGCATTGCGAGGTGGAAGGCGTGCTGAAGCCGATCGATGCGCTGCGGCAGACCTATTTGCTGGCGAACGAGCCTTAACGATCCCGGATTTCCTTTCGGGCTCTGGGCGACGGAGTTTGAAGATGTTGCCACAGCTTCCTGCCGATGCGCGGCTTTACCTGCGCCCCATCTGGTTCGTGCCGTCGCCCGTCGGTCTGGCCGACGGGTCGGCGGCGCGGATGGGCAATGGGTTGCTGTGGTTCCAGGCTTATGAGCTGACGGCGCGGAAGGACGGGCGGCGCGTGGCGCGGGCGACGGTGCCGGTCGCGGAATTTGCCGACGCCATTGCGGGGCTGCCCGATGCGCTGGCGGAGCGGGCGCAGCGGTTGGCGGCCAATATCTCTGCGCAGCGTCCGCCCCTGGTGCTGGGGGAACGCACCATCCGTTTCGACGCGCCGCAGGTGATGGCGATCCTGAACATCACGCCGGACAGCTTTTCCGACGGCGGCAGGCATATGGACGATCCGCAGGCGGCGGCCGATGCGGGCTTCGCCATGGCGGCGGCGGGGGCGGCGCTGATCGATGTGGGCGGCGAATCCACCCGACCCAGGGCGCCGCGCCTGTGGGAAGGGGATGAGATCGCCCGCGTCGTGCCGGTGATTGAAAGGCTGGCGGCGGCGGGGATTCCCATGTCCATCGACACCCGCAAGGCGGCGGTGATGGAAGCCGCGCTGGCGGCGGGAGCGGCGGTCGTCAATGATGTGAGCGCGCTGCGGCATGATCCCCGTGCCATGGAAGTGGCGGTTGCGGCGGGGTGCCCCGTCATCCTGATGCATGCGCCGTCGGCCGGGGACGATCCGCACGACAATGCCGGGGGTTATGGCGATGTCGTGGCCGATGTGTTCGACATGCTGGAGGCGCGGGTGGACGCCTGTCTGGCGGCGGGGGTGCCGCGCGGGAAGATCATGGTCGATCCGGGATTGGGATTCGGCAAGTCGCTGGGCGACAATCTGGCGCTGGTGAACGGGCTGGCGACGTTGCAGGGGCTGGGCGTGCCGCTGCTGTTCGCGGGCAGCCGCAAGCGCCTGATCGGGGCGCTGTCGAACGAAGCGCCGGCGGCGGAGCGGCTGGGCGGATCGGTGGCCCTGGTCTTTCGCGCCGCTGAACTGGGCGCGCAGATGGTGCGGGTGCATGATGTCGCGGAAAGCGTTCAGGCGCTGCACCTTTGGCGCGGTCTGGCGGATGCGGGCTTGGGCGCGGTTTAGAGCATCGTGCGGAGAAAGGGGAGGCGGTTTAGGCCTTGCCGGGAGAGTCCCCGTTCAGGCCGTGGCGGAGGCCGTGCCGCTTATCGCAGCCAGCCTTTCGCCCGATAGGCTTCGGCAGTGGCCTTCAATCCCTCTTCCGTCGGCACCCGGGGCACCCACAGCTTTTTGGGCGGTTGCCTGCGCTTCGTCACGACCCAGTCGGGGTGGCAGAAATAGCTGACCCGGTCGGGCGTCAGCCTGGCGTTCCTGCCGCGCACCAGCCGGTCGAGCCGCGCGCCCATGCCCAGCAGCCAGGCGGGCGTCGCGAAGGTTCGCACCGCCCTCTCTCCAGGCCGTCCGACGGCGCGTCCGATCGCCTGCGCGAAGTCCATATGGTCCCAGCCGCCGGGCGTGCCGTCATCGACCTCATAGACATGGGTCAGGCTCTTCATGTCCTTTTCGACCGCCAGCGTCAGGAACAGACGGGCGAGGTCGCCGACCTCGATCACCGACAGGCGTCCGCCGGGCGGCATCAGCATGATCCCGCGCCGGGCCATGCGGAACAGTTCCAGCATCTCCCGGTCGCCGGGGCCGTAGATGGCGGGCGGGCGGATGATCGTCCAGTCGAGGCCGCTCGCCTTCACATGCCGCTCCGCCAGTTCCTTCGACCAGCCATAGTCCGACAGTTCCGGTTCCCGCGCCGAAAGCGAGGAGACGTGGATCAGCCGCTTGACCCCGCGATGCCGCATCGCGTCGACCACCGCCATGGTGCCGCGCGCATTGCCCGTTTCGAAGCCTTCGCGGTCGGGCGCGTTCACCACGCCGGCGATGTGGATCACCACATCGGCGTCGCGCACCAGCGTGTTGAGCGCCGCCCGGTCATCCAGCGCGCCGGGCACCCATTTGAGATGGGCGCGCGGCGGCTGCGCCCGGCGGGTGATGGCGCTGACATGATGTCCCGCCGCCAGAGCCTGATGGAGCGTTTCGGCGCCGACGAAACCCGTCGCGCCCGTCATCGCAATGCGCAGGGACATGGGATCAGACCATCGCCATATGATCGCGGTGGACCAGCACCGAGCGGGGCAGATGCCCCAGCAGCGCGGCGATGTCCTCGCTGCGCTTGCCGGCGATGCGGGAGGCTTCCTCGCTGTCATATTCGATGAGGCCGCGGGCGATCACCCGACCATCCTCAGCCAATATGTCGACCACGTCGCCGCGGGCGAAGATGCCATCGACCCGCGCCACGCCGGCCGGGAGCAGGCTGTTGCCGCGGCCCAGAGCCGCCTCCGCCCCCGCATCGACCACGATCCGACCGCGCACGGTGAGGCGGCCGGCGAGCCAGCCCTTGCGCGCGCCCCTGGCCTGTGCGGCGAGGAAGATCGAGCCCTTGCCGCCATCGGTCCAGTGCGACAGCGGCGAGTCCACCTTGCCGGAGATGATCGCCAGATGCGCGCCGGCCCCGGTCGCGATCCGCGCCGCCTCGATCTTGGAGGTCATGCCCCCCGATCCCATGCCCGAGGCGGAGCCGCCGTCCGCCATCCCGGCGATGCGCGCATCGATGCGCTCGATTGTCTCTATCAGCATGGCGTCCGCATCGACATGCGGGTTGGCGGTGTAAAGCCCGTCGACGTCCGACAGCAGCACAACTGCGTCAGCCCGTGCCGCCTGTCCGATGCGCGCCGCCAGCCGGTCATTGTCGCCGAAGCGGATTTCCGCCGTGGCGACGCTGTCATTCTCGTTCACGACCGGCACGACGTCGAGCGCCATCAGCCGTTCCAGCGTGGCCGACGCATTGAGATAGCGGCGGCGGTTTTCCAGATCGTCCAGCGTCACCAGCATCTGCGCGGCGGTGATGCCCCTTTCGTGGAGCAGGCTGGCCCAGCATTGCGACAGCGCGATCTGGCCGGTGGCGGCGGCCGCCTGCGCGTCTTCGAGCGAGCCGCGTCCGCCCTTGGGCAGTTTCAGCCGCCGGGCCCCCAGGGCGATGGCGCCGGAGGAGACGATGATGATCTGCTGGCCCGCAGCCTTGCGCGCCGCGATGTCGGCCACCAGCGTGCGCAGCCAGGATTCGCGCACCTCGCCCTCCGGATCGACGAGCAGGGCGGAGCCGATCTTGATGACCAGGCGGCGGATTTGCGAAGGAGGGAAGCCGGAGAGGGAAGAAGTCATGAAGCGGTCCGAATGCGCTCCTCCCCTGCAGGGGAGGGGTTGGGGTGAGGAGGCAAGGCGGGGGAAGCCCTATCCGGCCAGCCCCCATCCCCGACCCGTCCCCTGAAGGGGAGGGGAGGAGTTACAGTGGCGACCACGGCTTCTCGTCTTCTTCTGTCCCATCCTCATCATCCTCGTCGGGCTGGTCCAGCAGCGGCAGCACCGCGTCCAGCAGGGCGGGCACGCCTTCGCCGGTCGCGCCGGAGATGATGAACACATCGTCCACCCCGGCCTCGTCCCGAAGCTGGCCGGCAATGTCCTCCATCAGTTCCGGCCCCAGCAGGTCGCCCTTGTTGAGCGCCACGATCTGCGGCTTTTCGTCCAGCCCGCCGCCATAGGCCGCGAGTTCATCCTGCACGATGCGGAACTGTTCGACCGGGTCGTCGCCGGTCGCGTCGATCAGGTGCAGCAGCACCCGGCAGCGTTCGACATGGCCCAGGAAGCGGTCGCCGATCCCCGCGCCCTCGGCCGCGCCCTCGATCAGGCCCGGAATGTCGGCCAGCACGAATTCCCGGTCGCGATGCAGCACCACGCCCAGTTGCGGCTTGGTGGTGGTGAAGGCATAGGCGCCGACCTTCGCCTTGGTGTTGGTGACCTGGTTGATGAAGGTCGACTTGCCCGCATTGGGCATGCCCACAAGGCCCACATCGGCCAGCAGCTTCAGCCGCAGCCACACCCACATTTCCTGCCCCGGCCAGCCCGTGCCATGCTGGCGCGGGGCGCGGTTGGTGCTGGTCTTGTAGGACAGGTTGCCGCGCCCGCCGTCGCCGCCGCGCAGCAGCACGATGCGTTGCCCGACCTGCGTGAAGTCGGCCAGCAGTTCCTGTTCATATTCCATCGTTCCGTCCTCATCCTCCGTACCGTCGACGGGCGTGGGATCGGACAGGATCTGCGTGCCCACCGGCACCTTGATGACGAGGTCTTCGCCGCCGGCGCCATAGCGGTTCTTGCCCGCGCCGGGCATGCCGCGCTGCGCCTTGAAATGCTGGGTGTAGCGGAAGTCGATCAGGGTGTTCAGCCCGGCCACCGCCTCGAAGATGATGTCGCCGCCCTTGCCGCCGTTGCCGCCGTCGGGACCGCCATATTCGACATATTTTTCGCGCCGGAAACTGACCGCGCCGGGACCGCCCCAGCCGGACTTGATGAAAATCTTCGCTTGATCAAGAAAATGCATCGCGCGCCCATAGCGGTTTATGCGGCGGAATTAAACAGGCGCGCGGCAAAAGCGGCCGCTTGCCCGAAAAGCGGCCGGCGCCGGAGAAGGCGGCGCCGTGCCGCCATCCCCGGCAGCAGGGATCAGGCCGCCAGCGCGGGCAGCGAATCCCCGTAGAGATCGGTCGACGAATCCGTCATCATGGGGCTGGCGCCCGCCTGTCCGGAGGCGCCTTCCTCGAAGACCAGGCAATCCGCCGCCGCGCCCCGGCCCAGGCTGAAGCGCCTTTCCATCCGGCCGGCATAGCGGAAGCCGAGCTTGCGCAGGACGTTGCCGGATGCCGGATTGTCCACGAAATGGGCGGCGCGCACATCGCGGACGCCCGAGGCGCGGGCCATGTGCATGACGGCGCTGGCCGCTTCGGTCGCGAAACCGAGTCCCCAATAGGGGCGGGCGATCCAATAGCCCAGCTCCACCCTGCCATCCGCCGCCGCATGGAGGCCGCAGCCGCCGACAAGGCGCGGCGCGCCCTTGGTGCGGGTGAAGGCAAGCAGGCTGGGCAGGCGCGGGTCCTGCGGCTGGGCCAGGAACGCCTGCGCATCGGCCTGGCTGTAGGCGGCCGGTGCGCGGGTCAGGTTGCGCAGGACGGCCGCATCGCCGATCGCTTCGGCAAGGGCCGGCGCATCTTCCATCCAGCCGGGCCGCAGCAACAGGCGGGGGGTACGGGCGAACATCGAAAGTCTCCTAATCTCCGGCGCGCCAATGACCGCGAAAAGTTACGGCTTGACGACTATCTTCTCTGGCTGGGCCCCGCCCGCACGACGCGCGAGAAAGCGAGGGGTTCCAGAGAGTTGAGGGAAATTCAGGGGAGACGCCCGTCGACACGAAAAAGGGGCGCTCCCGGATGGGGCGCCCCTTGTTTCCCTCGAACTCTGGCGGTGTGACCAAAGTCGTTCCGCCAGGAGGATCGCCCCGATTGCGAGGGACGATCCGTCATCGATCGTCCGTTATTCGGCTGCTTCGGCCAGTGCGTCGACCGACACATATTTGCGGCCGAGCTTGCCGGTGTGGAATACCACGCGGCCTTCACCCAGCGCGAACAGCGTGTGGTCCTTGCCCATGCCGACATTGCGGCCCGGATAGACGCGGGTGCCGCGCTGGCGAATGATGATGTTGCCGCCGATCACTTCCTGACCGCCGAACTTCTTCACGCCAAGGCGCTTCGATTCCGAATCGCGACCGTTGCGCGACGAACCGCCAGCTTTCTTATGTGCCATGACTTAAACTCCTCGTGACTTTGCTGCGGCTCAGGCGATCGACACGATCTTGAGGATCGTGTGATTCTGGCGGTGGCCGTTGCGACGACGGTAGTTGTGCCGGCGGCGCTTCTTGAAAACGATGACCTTCTCGCCCTTCGCCTGCGCGACGATTTCGGCGGCGACGGTCAGCTTGGCTGCGTCCTTCACGTCGCTGCCTTCGCCGGCGAACAGGACGTCATCCAGGGTCACCTTGTCGCCAGCCTCACCGGCCAGCTTCTCGACGACGATCTTGTCTCCGGCGGCGACGCGATACTGCTTGCCGCCCGTGCGCACGACTGCGAACATGGCTCTTCTCTTCTCGTTCAAATCTGCTTTACGCAGATCGTCGAGGGACAATGCCCTGTTGGACCCGCGCGGGAATGTGGCCCGCTACTGGAATGACTCGCCCATGTCAACCGGCAAGCGCGGCATTCGGGGCTGGTTTTTGACCTTGCGCGTCCCTATCTTGGCGCGGCGAAAGGATAGCATCACGCATGACGCCAGCGCCATACAGGAATGAAGCACTGGCCGCCCGGCTGCTGTTCATCCTGACCCTGTGGCTGTCGATCGGCGTGGCCCTGCTGAGCGCGCTCGCGCCACTGGGGCCGCCATCCAGCCGGTTCACCGGCTCCGCCTTCAACCCGGCCACCACCGCCGTGGTGTTGAAGGCCCGCGCCCATGCGACCCCTGTCGCCGCGCAGGCCATCGAGCCGGATGGCGACGGGCGGGCGCCGTTTCCGGCGTTCGCCATGAGCGGGCCGATGGCCATCGCGATGCTGCCGGGCGTCGTCCTGCTGCGCGCCGGCGACCGATTCTCTCCCGCCTTCGTTTCTTTCCCGTCCTTCCACCTGCATTCCCCCCGGCGGGCGCGGGCGCCCCCGGTCCTTTCCTGACGCATCGCCCTCAGGGCGGCCGTTCCAGGCCGCCATCAGGAAAAAGGAGCCTCTTCATGACCCGCAGAAGATCGAGACGCGGCAGCACGGGGTCGTCCCGCCGCCGTCCGCCATGGTGGTTCATGCCGGCCGTCATGGCGGGACTGGGCGCGGCCGGCGCGCTGTTGTCGGCGGCGATGCTGACCGTCGCTGAATGAATATGATATGCCGCCGATGGAGGGTGTTCCTCCATCGGCGGTCAGGGAAAGACACTCCATGCCCCATCACACGCCCCTGATCGGAACGATCGTCGCGGGCCTTGTCGTCGCCTTCGTCATGGGCGCCATCGCCCATCGCCTGAAATTGTCGCCGCTTGTCGGCTATCTGATCGCCGGGATCATGGTCGGGCCGTTCACGCCGGGCTTCGTCGCCAATGCCAGCCTGGCCAATGAACTGGCGGAGATCGGCGTCATCCTGCTGATGTTCGGCGTCGGCCTGCATTTCTCCCTGCGCGACCTTCTGTCGGTGAAGAACATCGCGGTGCCCGGCGCGCTGGGCCAGATCGCGGTGGCGACGCTGATGGGCATGGGCCTGGCGCATGTCATGGGCTGGCCGCTGCTGGGCGGGCTGGTCTTCGGCCTGGCGCTGTCGGTGGCGAGCACCGTCGTGCTGCTGCGCGCCCTGCAGGGGGCGGACCTGGTGGAAACGCGCCGGGGCCGGATCGCCGTCGGATGGCTGATCGTCGAGGATCTGGTGATGGTGCTGGCGCTGGTGCTGCTCCCCGCGCTTGCCGGGGTCATGAACAATGCCGATGCGGCGGGCGGGGCCAATGCGGGGGCCTTGCTGGCGCCGCTGCTGGGCACGCTGCTGAAGGTCGCGGGCTTCGTCGCGCTGATGCTGGTGGTCGGCCGCCGCGTCATTCCCTGGGCGTTGCACTGGGTCGTGCATAGCGGATCGCGCGAGCTGTTCCGCCTGGCCGTGCTGGCGATAGCGCTGGGCGTCGCGTTCGGCGCGGCGGTCGCCTTCGACGTGTCCTTCGCGCTGGGCGCGTTCTTCGCCGGCATGATCTTGGGCGAGACGCCGCTCAGCCGCCGCGCGACGGAGGAGACGCTGCCGCTGCGCGATGCCTTCGCCGTGCTCTTCTTCGTTTCCGTCGGCATGCTGTTCAATCCGGCGGTGCTGGTCGAGCAGCCGCTGCCGTTGCTGGCCACGGTGGCGATCATCATCGTCGGCAAGTCGATCGCCGCCTTCGCCATCGTCCGCGCCTTCGGCCATCCGGGCGACACGGCGCTCACCATCGCGGCGAGCCTGGCGCAGATCGGGGAATTCTCCTTCATCCTCGCCTCCTTGGGGACGGGACTGGGGGTCTTGCCGGCCGAGGCGCGCGACCTGATCCTTGCGGGCGCGATCGTTTCGATCTTCCTCAATCCGCTGATCTTCTCCCTGATCGTGCGCGGGCACAAGCAGGAGGAGGTCGAGGAAGAGGCGCAGGCCCAGAAGGCGAAGGCCAAGCCGCGCATCGGCCATGTCATCCTGGTCGGCTATGGCCGGGTGGGGAAGCTGATCGCGGATCGGCTGGCCGAGAAGGGCGCGCATTTCGTGGTGATCGAAGCCGATTCCGACCGGGCGGAAGAGGCGGAGGAGGCCGGCCTTACCGTGGTGCGGGGCAGCGCGCTGGAGGACCGGCATCTGCGGGCGGCCGGCATAAACGAGGCGCGGCGGCTGCTGATCGCCGTGCCCGAAGGGTTCGAGGGCGGCGCGATCCACGAACATGCGCGCCACCTCAATCCCCATCTTCAGGTCATCGCCCGCGCCCATTCCGATGCGGAGGTCAGGCATCTGGAGGGGCTGGGCGTGCCCCATGTGGTGATGGGGGAGCGGGAACTGGCGGCGCGGATGCTGTCGCTCTGCGGAGCGGGTTAGGGTGTTGTCAAACGGAGCTTGGTCGATCGATGCGAAGGCATTCTAGAGCATCGTGCGCAAAAGTGGGAACCGGTTTTGCGCTTAAAAGGATGCGACAACAAAAGCTTGGAGCGCGCGGCCTGCGTAGGATTTAACGCAGCGCGCTCTAACCGTTGCCCAATCCGTCGAGGAACCGTGCCGCCTGTTTCCTGAGGGCGGCGCGGTCCTCCACGCTCATCCGGTTCCAGTTGCGATAGGGCATGGCGAGGCGCGGATTGCGCGCCAGCTTCCGCTCGTTGCGGGCCAGAAAGTCCCAGTAGAGCGCGTTGAAGGGGCAGGCGTCCTCGCCAAGGCGCTGCTTCACGTCATAGCGGCACCGGCCGCAATAATCCGACATGCGGTTGATATAGGCGCCGCCCGCCGCATAGGGTTTCGACCCCAGCAGGCCGCCGTCCGCGAACAGCGCCATGCCGATGGTGTTGGGCATTTCCACCCATTCATAGGCGTCGGCATAGACCTCCAGATACCAGACATGCACCTGCACGGGGTCGATCCCGGCGAGCAGGGCGAAATTGCCGGTGATCATCAGTCGCTGGATATGATGGGCGTAGGCGTGGTCGATGGTCTGGCCGACCGCCCGGGCCATGCAGTGCATGTCGGTCTTGCCCGTCCAGTAGAAGCCGGGCAGGTCGCGCGTCGCATCCAGCGCGTTGCGGCGGCCATAGCCGGGGCCTTCGTGCCAATAGACCCCGCGCACATATTCGCGCCAGCCGATGACCTGACGGATGAAGCCCTCCGCCGCGTTGAGCGGGACCCTGCCGGCGCGGTATCGCCCCTCCACCGCCCGGCAGAGCGACAGCGGGTCGAGCAGTCCGGCGTTGATATAGGGCGACAGGACCGAGTGCCAGAGGAATGGCTCATCGGTCAGCATCGCGTCCTGATAGTCCCCGAAGCGGGGCAGGGCGTGATCGAGGAAATGGTCCTGCTGGCGTTGCGCATCCTCATGCGTGACGGCGAAGTGGAAATGGTCGAGCGAGCCGATATGATCTGAAAAACGCGCCGCGACCAGCGCCAGCACGTCCCGCGTGATCGGGTCGGGGCGGAAGCGGAGCGGCTGCGGCATCAACAGGTCGCGCCGGGGCGGCGGTTTCCGGTTTTCCGCGTCGAAATTCCACTGGCCGCCTTCGGGTTCGCCCTCTTCCGTCAGCAACAGCCCGGTCCTGCGGCGCATGTCGCGGTAGAAAAATTCCATCCTGAGCTGCTGGCGCGCCGCCGCCCAGGCATCGAATTCGGCATGGGAGCAGAGGAAGCGGTCATCCTCATGGATGGTGACGGGGATGCCGAAGCGGCCTTCCCATTCCTCCAGCATCGCGCGGACGCGCCATTCGCCGCCTTCCGTGACGTGGATGGCGGAGGGACGGTGGCGTTCGATGGCGCGGGCGACCTCCCCGGTGAAGCTGCCGCTGTTTTCCGGCTGGTCGAGCTTCACATAGTCGACCGTCCATCCGAGCGCCCTCAACCGATCGGCATGATGACGCATGGCGGAGAGGATGAAGGCGATCTTGGCCTTGTGATGGCGGACATAGGTGGTTTCGTCCGCCACCTCCATCATCAGCAGGATGCTGTTTGCCGGGTCGGCGTTCCGGAGCGACGCGATGCCGGGCGTCAGCTGGTCGCCGAGGATCGGGATGAGGAGGGGGGCAGCCATGGCTTTTCAATGCATGAAGGGCTGCCCGGCTCCCGCCCGGTCAACCGCGGGGCTTGCGGGGGCCAGCCTTGCGCGGGCCGCCCTTGAACGGCCGCGCGCCATAGGCGGGCCTGGGGCCGTGCCCTTCATTGGGGCGACCCTTGCCGCGCGGGCCGCCGTCGCGCCGGTTTTCGCGCGCCATTTCGCGGGGCTTGCCCTCGATCTGCTCGATCGCGACTTCGGCGCCCTCGTCGCTGGCCTGGCCGGTGCGCTTTACCGCGCCGACGAACTTCGCCGCGATGGCGGAGGGGATTTCGAACATCGTTTCATTGGCGGCGATGCGGATCGCGCCGATCTCCTGCCGCGACACATGGCCGCGGCGGCAGATGAGCGGCAATATCCAGCGCGGATCGGCATTCTGGTTGCGGCCGATGTCCATGCGGAACCAGACCGTATCCTCAAACCCCGGACGCGGTCCGTCGCGGCGGGCGGGCGCTTCGCTGGCGTCCAGCAGCTCCTCCGGCGCGGGAAGGGCGGCGCGGGCGCTCTTCACCAGCATGGCGGCGATTTCCTTGGGCGATTTTTCGGCCAGCAGTTCGGCGCCCAGCGCCCAGTCCTGCTCGTCCAGCTCGGCGCGTTCCATCAGCTTCTCGCGCAGGCGGGCATTGTCCTGTTCCTGGATCGCTTCCCGGCTGGGCGGGGTGCCCCATTCGACGGGAATCTTCGCGCCGCGCAGCATGGATTCGACCCGGCGGCGGCGCGGATAGGGGACGATCAGCACGGCCGTCCCCTTCTTGCCGGCGCGGCCGGTGCGGCCGGAGCGGTGCTGCATCGTTTCCGCGTCGCGCGGGATTTCGACATGGACGACGAGGCTGAGATTGGGGAGGTCGATGCCGCGCGCCGCGACGTCGGTCGCGACGCAGACGCGGGCGCGGCGGTCGCGCAGGGCCTGCAGCGCGTGGTTGCGCTCATTCTGGCTGTGCTCGCCCGACAGCGCCACCGCCGCGAAGCCGCGCTCCGTCAGGCTGGCGTGGAGGTGGCGGACATTGTCGCGGGTGGCGCAGAAGAGGATCGCCGTTTCCGCCTCATGATAGCGGAGCAGGTTGACCACCGCATTTTCGATGTCGGCGGGGGCGACGGTGACGGCCTGATAGCTGATGTCGCCATGGCCGCGCTCGTCGCTGACGGTGGAGATGCGCAGCGCGTCCTTCTGGTAGCGCCTGGCCAGCGCCACGATCGGCTTGGGCATGGTGGCGGAGAAAAGGAGCGTCCGGCGGCCCTCGGGCGCGCCGTCGAGGATTTCTTCCAGATCCTCGCGGAAGCCCATGTCGAGCATTTCGTCGGCTTCATCGAGCACCACCGTCCTGATCGCCGACAGGTCGAGCGCGCCGCGTTCGAGATGGTCGCGCAGGCGGCCCGGCGTGCCGACGACGATGTGCGCGCCGTGGGAAAGCGCGCGGCGTTCCTTGGCGGCGTCCATGCCGCCGACGCAGGTGGTGATGCGGGCGCGCGCCTCGCCATAGAGCCATTCCAGTTCGCGCGCGACCTGAAGCGCCAGTTCGCGGGTCGGCGCGATGGCGAGGGCCAGCGGCTGGGCGGCGACGGGCAGGCGGTTCTGTTCGCCCAGCAGTTCGGCGGCCATGGCGAGGCCGAAGGCGACCGTCTTGCCCGATCCGGTCTGCGCCGAGACGATGAGGTCGCGGCCTTCGGCTTGCGCCTGGGTGACTTCGGCCTGGACCGGGGTCAGGCTTTCATAGCCCTTTCGCGTCAGCGCGTCGGACAGGAGGGTGGGGAGATGTTCGAAAGACATTATATTTTCCATCGGTAAAGCGACCCGCCATTCCCGACGGATACGAAGGTGACCTCAATGCGCTCCGGGGGGTTTTTGGAGCCGGGGTGCAAGGTCATGCACCCCGAAGTTCACACCGTTGCCGGGCGAGTCCGCCTAAGGTCACGGTGTCTGGTGATCGCGTTATAACATGCATGCCTGTCCTCCGTTCGCCCTGAGCTTGTCGAAGGGGCTTTTTTCTTTCCTTCAGGAAAAGAAGAGGGCTTCGACAGGCTCAGCCCGAACGGGTGAGAGGGCGTTTTATGGTGCCAAGTCTCTAAAAAGCGAAAGCCTCCTTCCCCGCATGGAGGAAGGAGGCTCCCCTATCTGTTTGTGCGTCGGATCAGGCCGAAGCGACTTCCGCCACGTCGACCTTCACGCCCGGGCCCATCGAGGACGACAGGGCGATCTTGCGGACGTACTTGCCCTTCGAACCCGACGGCTTCGCCTTGACGATGGCGTCGACGAAGGCGTCGAAATTCCTGCGCAGGTCTTCGGCCGAGAAGCTCGCCTTGCCGAGGCCGGCATGGATGATGCCCGCCTTTTCGACGCGGAATTCGATCTGGCCGCCCTTGGCGGCCTTGACCGCTTCGGCGACGTTCGGGGTGACGGTGCCCAGCTTCGGGTTCGGCATCAGGCCCTTGGGGCCCAGAACCTTGCCCAGGCGACCGACCAGACCCATCATGTCGGGGGTGGCGATCACGCGCTGGAAGTCGATATTGCCCGCCTGGATCGATTCCAGCAGGTCTTCGGCGCCCACCACGTCGGCGCCGGCGGCGGTCGCGGCTTCAGCCTTGTCGCCACGGGCGAACACGGCGACGCGGACGTCCTTGCCGGTGCCGGCGGGCAGGGTGACGACGCCACGGACCATCTGGTCGGCGTGACGCGGATCGACGCCCAGGTTGATCGCGATTTCGACGCTTTCGTCGAACTTGGCGGTCGCATGGGTCTTGATCAGGCCCAGCGCCTCATCGACGCCGTGCAGCTTTTCGCGGTCAACGGCAGCGGCCAGGGCCTTCGCCTTCTTCGTCAGCTTTGCCATGGTCTTAGCCCTCCACCACTTCGAGGCCCATCGCGCGGGCGGAGCCTTCGATGATCTTCGTCGCTGCGTCGATGTCGTTCGCGTTCAGGTCGGCCATCTTGGCCTGCGCGATTTCGGCGAGCTGCGAGCGCTTGATCTGTCCGGCGGAAACCTTGCCCGGCTCCTTCGAGCCCGACTTCAGGTTGACGGCCTTCTTGATCAGGTAGGTGGCGGGCGGCTGCTTCGTGACGAAGCTGAACGAACGGTCCGCATAGACGGTGATGATGGTCGGCAGCGGGGTGCCCTTTTCCATCTTTTCCGTCGAGGCGTTGAACGCCTTGCAGAATTCCATGATGTTCACACCGCGCTGACCCAGCGCCGGACCGATCGGCGGCGAGGGGTTGGCGGCTCCAGCGGGCACCTGGAGCTTGATATAGCCCGTAATCTTCTTGGCCATTGTCACTCACTCTGTTGCTGGGCGTGCCCGAAGGCGCGCCCGGTTCAAGTTTAGCGGTATTGACGGATCACCGGAGCGATCCTCCCGCACTTTCCCTTGTCGTCATGCCAGCGGAAGCTGGCATCTCAGGCCGCAAGGGAACGGCCTGGGGCACGAGATCCCAGCTTTCGCTGGGATGACGTGAAAATCACTTCGACAGTTCGACCTGTTCGAAGTCCAGTTCGACCGGGGTGGCGCGGCCGAAGATCGACACCGACACCTTGACCCGGTTCTTTTCGAAATCCAGTTCCTCGACCGTGCCGTTGAAGCTGGCGAAGGGGCCGTCCAGCACCTTGACGCTGTCGCCGATCTCGTAATCGACGTTGATCTTGTGCTTGGGCGCGGCTTCGGCGGCCTTCTGCGCGCCGAAATAGCGGGCGGCCTCCGCCTCGCTGATGGCCTGCGGCTTGCCGCTGGACCCCAGGAAACCCGTCACCTTCGGCGTGTTCTTGACGAGATGGTAGATGTCGTCGTTCATCGCCAGCTTGGCGAGGACATAGCCGGGCATGAACTTGCGCTCGACCTGCACCTTCTTGCCGCGCTTCACCTCCGTCACGGTCTCGGTGGGGACTTCCACCTGTTCGACCAGCTGGGAGAGGCCCATGCGCTCGGCTTCGGACAGGATCGATTCCTTGACCTTGTTCTCGAAGCCCGAATAGGCGTGGATGATGTACCAGCGCGCCATGTTATCCTGTCAAACTCCCAGTTTCGTCGTCAGGCCTGTCCGGCGGCGAACGCCAGCAGCCACTGGACGATCGCGCCGAAGAAGGTGTCGATGCCGAAGAAGAACAGGCCCAGCAGCGAGGTCATGATGACCACCATCACGCCGGTCATGATCGTTTCGCGGCCCGTGGGCCACACGATCTTCGACGCTTCGGTCTTCACCTGATTGACGAATTCGCCCGGAGAAACCTTCGCCATCGCCCGCACCAAATCCTTCCAACAAACACCAAAGCGCGAAGCAACAGTCCGCCCTCCCGATCCCGCCCTGTTCGGCGTCCGGGGGTGCGGCCGCGCTCCGCGACCCATGCTTCGTCAAGCACAGCTAGCCGCGAACCCCCGATATTTCAAGGTTTCGCGGCCAGTTCGCTTGGCAGGAGTGGAGGGACTCGAACCCCCGGCATTCGGTTTTGGAGACCGACGCTCTACCAACTGAGCTACACTCCTGCACTGGCCGGGGCCAGCGAAGGAGGGCGCTTTAGCGTGGCCCGCCGGGGAGAGCAAGCGGGAAAACCGAGGGCATGTTCCGAATGGATGGAATCGGAACATGCCCTCGGTTTTCCCCTGCCTGCCGTGATTTCCGAGCCTTGGAATGGGCCATTTCACTGGAGATCGCCCTAGAGGAAATTCCCGCCCTTCATGATCCTGCGCACGCGGCCCTGCACGGGCATGCGGTCGAACGGCGTGTTTCCGGCCTGGGCGGCCATCTTCCCCGAATCCACGATCCACGGCGCGTCCGGGTCGATGAAGATCAGGTCGGCGGCGCTGCCCGCCGCGAAGCTGCCGCCGTTGACGCCCAAGATCCTTGCCGGATTGGCGCTGAGCAGGGTCATCAGCCGGTTGAGCGTCACATGCCCGTCCCGCACCAGGTTGAGCGACAGGGCGAGCAGCGTTTCCGCGCCGGCCATGCCGGGGGCGGCGTCCGCGAAGGGCAGGCGCTTGTCCTCCGGCCCGCGGGGATCGTGGCTGGACGTGATGACGTCGACGGTGCCGTCCGCGACCGCTTCGATCGCGGCCTTCCGGTCGTCCTCCGACCGCAGCGGCGGGGAGAGGCGCGCGAAGGTGCGGAAATCCGTCACCGCATTGTCGGAGAGGAAGAGATAGGCCGGGCTGATGCCGCAGGTGATCCTGAGGCCATCCGCCCTGGCCGCGCGGATCAGGTCGAAACCCGCCCGGGTCGTCACCAGCCGGAAATGGATCGCGCCGCCGGTCACCCGCGCCAGCATGATGTCGCGGGCGATGGCCATCGCTTCGGCGCAGGCGGGCGCGTGGGGCAGGCCGAGCCGCGTCGCCGTTTCGCCGCTGGTCGCCACGGCCTTGCCCGCAAGGCCGCTATCCTCCGCATGGGTGATGACGGTGAGGCCAAGGCCCGAGGCATAGGACAGCACGCGCATCATCACGCCGGAATCGGCGATCCACTGGCGTCCGGTGCCGACCGCCTTCGCCCCTGCGGCCTGCATCATGCCGATCTCCGCCAGCTCGGCCCCCTTCAGGCCGCGGGTGGCCGCCGCGATGGGGTGGACCCAGAAGTCGGGCTTGCCCGCCCGCGTCGCCTGGCGGATGAGGCCGGCATCGTCCAGCGGGGAGGATTGATCGGGCATCAGCGCGGCGCGGGTGATGCCGCCGAAGTGGAAGGCCGGCTTGTCGGTGGCGAAAACGCCGAGGTCGACGAGGCCGGGCGCGACGACGAGGCCCGCCGCGTCGATGGTTTCGGCGCCGGCCGGTATCGCGACGTCGCCTGCCGCCGTGATGCGGTCATCCTCGATCAGGATGACGCCGGTGGCGAGGTCATTGCCTGCGGGGTCGGCCAGCTTTCCGTTGATGATGGCGAGTGTGGTCATTTCGGATCTGCCTTGGCGCCGATGCCTTCATTCCCTCTGCCCAGCGTGTCGGGACGGGGTGGGAGATGGGTTCCCGCCTTCGCGGGAATGACGGGGAAGGGGGCGGGGATGACTGAGGAGCGGGCGGACGTGGCGAAGGAACGGGCGGGGATGACGAGAGAGGGGCTCGTCATGCCCAACCCTCCACGCCGCGCGCGCCTCTGGTCAGCACGTCCAGGCAGGCCATGCGGATGGCGACGCCCATTTCCACCTGTTCCGTGATGGCGGAGCGTTGCGGGTGATCGGCGACGACGCTGGCGATCTCCACGCCCCGGTTCATCGGGCCGGGGTGCATCACCAGCGCGTCGGGTCTGGCGATGGCCAGCCGTTCCGGCGTCAGTCCGTAGAGCATGTGATATTCGCGCGGGGAGGGGATGAAGGCGCCGTCCATCCGTTCATTCTGGAGCCGCAGCATCATGACGACGTCCGCGCCCTCCAGCCCTTCGTCCATGCGGGTGTAGGGCGTCGCGCCCAGCATCTCGACCTCCGGCGGCATCAGCGTCGGCGGGGCGACGGCGCGGACCTGCGCGCCGAGGGCCGCGAGGCAGAGCATGTTCGAGCGCGCCACCCGGCTGTGCAGCACGTCGCCGCAGATCGCGACGATCAGCCCTTCGAACCCGCCCTTGCGCCGGCGGATGGTGAGGGCGTCGAGCAGGGCCTGGGTCGGATGCTGGTGCCAGCCGTCGCCCGCGTTCAGCACCGGGCAGTCGACCTTGTCCGCGATCAGCGCGACCGCGCCGGAGCTGGCGTGGCGGATGACGATCACATCGGCGGCCATGGCGTTGAGCGTCATGGCGGTGTCGATCAGCGTTTCGCCCTTCTTCACGCTGGACTGGCCGGCATGCATGTTGACGACGTCGGCGCCCAGGCGCTTGCCCGCGATCTCGAAGGACAGCAGCGTGCGCGTGCTGTTTTCGAAAAAGGCGTTGATCTGGGTCATGCCGGCCAGCCGGTCGTCATGCTTGCGCGCGCCGCCCCGGTTGCTCCTGGCCCAATGTTCCGCCTCATCGAGGAGGAAGCGGATTTCCCATGGCTTGAGGTCCGCGATGGAGAGCAGATGCCGATGCGGGAACAGCGCCCGGCCGGTCAGGTCGCCCCCTTCAAGATCGGACTGGGTGGAGGAAACGGGGATGTCGGGCATGAGCCGACGCTTTAGGCGAGGGTGGGGAAGAGGGCAAGTATGCTCCCCTTCCTGCGAGGCAGGTTCAGCCCCGTCCGAGCCAGCGGCCCAGCAGCGTGCCGTCCTTCATCACCTCCCGCGCGGCATTGTGGCCGGGCGCGCCGGTCACGCCGCCGCCCGGATGGGTGCCCGCGCCGCACATGTAGAGGCCCTTCAGGGGTCCGCGATAGGCGCCGTGGCCCAGGACCGGGCGCGCCGCCCAGAGCTGGTCCAGGGTCATGTTGCCATGCATGATGTCGCCGCCGACCAGCCCGAATTTCCGTTCGAGGTCGAGCGGGGAGAGAATGTCCCGCGCGATCACCGATCGGGCGAAGCCGGGCGCATGGGCGTCGACCGTGGCGACGATGCGATCCGCCGCCGCCTCCCGCTCATCGTCCCAACGGCGTCCGTCGGGCAGGACCGGCGCGAATTGCTGGCAGAAGAGGCTGGCCACATGGCAGCCGGCCGGGGCGAGGCTTTCGTCCACGGTCGAGGGGATCAGCATCTCCACGATCGGCTCGCGCGACCAGCCTTCGCGCTTCGCGTCCATATAGGCGCGGTCCATATAGTCGAGCGTGGGCGCGATGATGATGCCCGACTGGTGATGTTCGCCCATGCCGGGCAGGCAGGTGAAGTCGGGCAGGGACGACAGCGCGACATTCATGCGGAAGGTGCCCGACGCCGTTTTGAACCCGCGGATGCGCCTCAGGAAATCCGGCGGCAGGTCGGCGGGGTCCATCAGCCGCTCGTAGAGCAGTTTCGGTCCGACATTGGCGATGACGGCCCTGCCCATCACCTCCTCGCCGCTTTCCAGCCGGACGCCCACGGCGCGCCTGCCGTCGACCAGCACGGATGCGACCGGCGCCTCCAGGCTGATTTCCACGCCCAGGCCACGCACCACCTGCGCCATGATCCGGGTGATCGTGCCCATGCCGCCGACGCTGTGGCCCCAGGCGCCCTTCTTCCCGTTCACCTCCCCGAAGACATGGTGCAGCAGCACATAGGCGCTGCCCGGCGCGTCGGGGGAGGCATAGTTGCCCACGATCGCGTCGAAGCCGAAGGCGGCCTTCACCGCCTCGCTCTCGAACCAGCCGTCGAGGAAGCCGCGTGCCGAGCGGGTGAACAGTTCCAGCACGTCGCGCTGCTGTTCCAGCGTCAGGCTGCCCATCCGCCGTCCCTGCCGGAGCGCGGCGGCGATCATCGCCAGCCCGTCGCCCGCATTGGGCGGCGCCTTCAGCGTCATGTCGCGCAGCAGGTCCGCCACCACCTCCAGCGCGTCATAATAAGCGGGGAGGGTGGCGGCGTCTTTCTGGCTGAACTTCGCGAATTCCGCCTGCGTCCGCTCCAGCCCGCCGCCCAGCTTCAGATAGCGGCCGTCCGGCTGGGGGAAGAAATTGCTGATCGGCCGTTCGAGCACGCGATAGCCATGTTCGGCCAGCCGCATGTCGCTTATCACCTTGGGGTGGAGCAGGCTGACCGTGTAGCTTGCCACCGAATTGCGGAAGCCGGGGTGGAACTCCTCCGTCACGGCGGCGCCGCCCACGATGGCGCGCCGTTCCAGTATCCGCACCCGGTAGCCGGCCCGCGCCAGATAGAAGGCGCAGACCAGCCCGTTATGCCCGCCGCCGATGATGACCGCGTCATAGGCCCCGGTCATGCCGCCCGGCTCCATCCCGGGGCCGGGGCGCGATGCAGCCGCGCCTGCGGAATGATCCGCCGCATCCGCGCGCAGAAATGGCGGAGCGCCACCTCCTGCGTCGACAGGGGGCCGACGGTGAAGCTGTCCGAGGAAAGGCCCGCCTGCACCCGGTCCAGCAGGGCGCTGTCCTCCGCATTCACCCGCCGGTTGATCCGCCAGTTGAGGTAGCGGGCGGCCTTCATTTCCCGCCGCTCGTCAGGAATCGCATAGGGAACCTCCCGGATCAGCGATCGGGTGGGGGACAGCGGCAGCCACTGCATGAAGTCCACCTGGTCGGGATATATGTCGAAGGCGATATTGGGCCACAGCCTGAAATAGGTCCAAAGCCGCTGCCGCTCATCCCCCAGATGCGGTATGCGCGGCAGGAAATGCTGATAGGCCCGCTCGGACGGGTTGGAGGAGGGCTGGCGGAGGATCGGCCCGCACATCCGGTCGGCATGGGCGCCGGCTTCCACCCGATAGCCATCCCCCATCAGGCGCCGCAGTCCGGGATGCGCGACCGAAATATGCAGCCCGTCCGAATAATTGTCCCCGATGATCTTCCAGTTCACCGCGCGGGGCCGCAGCGTCATGCGCCCCATGGCCCTCAAGTCCGCGAAGCGATAGGCCGCGATCTCCTGACCATGGGGCGCCATCATCTCCGCGACGCGGGGGCCGCCGTCATCCTCCAGCCTGACGAAGAGAAAGCCGTGGAAATCCTCGACCTCCACGGCGTGGAGCCCATGGCGGGCGGGGTCGAAGTCGTAGCCGGCCTTCAGCGGCACCCCGGTCAGGCGGCCCAGGTCGTCATAGGTCCAGCCATGATAGGGGCAGGTGAGCTTCCTGGCGCAGCCCGCGGCGGCGTCCACGATCCGCGCGCCGCGATGGCGGCAGACATTGGCGAAGGCGCGGATGACGCCGTCCCCGCCCCGGATCAGGATGACGCTTTCCCCGATATAGTCCAGCGTGCGGAAATCGCCGGGAGCGGGAATGTCGCTTTCATGCGCCACGATCTGCCAGGAGGGGCGGAATATCCGGCGCAGCTCCAGCTCGAAAAATTCGGGATCGCGATAGGTCCATGCCGGCAGGTTCCATGCCGCGTCCGGGTCCGCCAGTTGCCCGCCTTCCTCCACTATCCCGCGCCCCACCCCAGCCGATAGATTTTACGTATGTATAACAACCTCGTTTTTCCGGCAATGGCGGCGGTCGGACCTGTCCTAAGCCGTTCTTTCCGGCACCTCGCCCCAGTCGGCCAATATGCTGTCCCGGCTGGCCACCGCCTCCCACGGAAAGACGAACCAGTCCTTCGTCGCGTCCCGGTCGATCGTTTCCGCGCGATAGTCCACCGTGGCGGCGGACCGGATATTGTCGATCAGGACCGCGAAGCGCACCCCTGCGGCGGGAGCGGCCGCCAGGGCATTGCGGACGGCATTGATCGTCCGTCCGCTGTCGTTGATGTCGTCGACGAACAGCAGCGTTTCGCCTGTCGCCACGCGCTGCGCCAGGCCGGCCAGCAGCGCCTCTCCGAAATCGGGCAGCTTCGCCGACAGGTCGACCGACAGCATGGCGAGGCCGGTCGCATGGCTGAGATAGGTGGCGGGCACCAGGCCGCCGCGTCCGATGCCCACCAGATAATCGGGCCGCCATTGCGACGCCGCCAGGGCGCGGGCCAGCGCATCGATCTGGGCCAGGAACGCATCCATGGTGACGGGGGTCAGGATCGGCTGGCCCATCGCGTCAGCCCGCCGCCGCCAGACGGGTTTCGGCATCCGCCGCCGCGCCGTAGCGGCGGGCGAGGAAGGCGCAGGCCATCAACTGTATCTGGTGGAACAGCATGACCGGCAGCAGGATCGGCCCCACCGCACTGGCGGGGAACAGCACCCCGGCGATGGGCACGCCCGACGCCAGGCTTTTCTTCGATCCGCAGAATTGCAGCACGATCGCGTCCTCCCGCGACAGGCCGAGCAGCCGTCCCAGCAGGAAGGTGAAGACCAGCACGACGACCAGCATGGCGATGCAGATCGCCGCCAGCAGCAGCAATTCGCCGCGCGACACCTTCTGCCACAATCCTTCCACCACCGCCGCGCTGAAGGCGGAATAGACCACCAGCAGGATCGATCCGCGATCCACCCGCCCCAGCATCGCCCTGTGTCGGCTGACGAAGCCGCCGATCCATGGCCGGGACAGGTGGCCGATGACGAAGGGCAGCAGCAGTTGCAGCACGATGTCCTCGACCGAAGAGAGCGAGATCAGGCCGCCCGTCCCGTTTTTTTCCATCGTCAGCGCGACCAGCAGCGGCGTCAGGACGATGCCCAGCAGGTTGGAGAAGGATGCGCTGACCACCGCCGCCGCGACATTGCCCCGCGCAATGGCGGTGAAGGCGATCGAGGATTGTACCGTGGAGGGCAGCAGCGTCAGGAACAGCAGCCCCGCCCGCATCGAAGGCGGGATCGCCGCCGCCTGCTGAGTCGCCAGGCCGATCAGGGGAAAGACCGCGAAGGTCGTTCCCAGGGTCGCCAGATGCAGTTTCCAGGCCCGGGCGCCATTCCAGATCGCCTCCCGCGACAGCTTGGCGCCGTGCAGGAAGAAAAGCAGGACGATGCCCGCATCGGCCGCCGCCCCGGCCAGGCCGGCGGCTTCTCCGCGGGCGGGCAGCAGGGAGGCGAGCGCCACCGTGCCGATCAGCAGCAGCAGGAAGGGGTCCAGTATCTCGCGCAGGCGTTGCATGGGTCGCCTTTAGGCAGGATGGACGGAAAAGGATAGACGCGCTCGTGCCGATGCGCCAACAGTCGCGACGAACCAAGAGGCCCGCGACACCGGTGACATCCGTGACAAGGGCGGAAGAACAGCAAGGAGACTCCGGTCGTGAGCGAAGGGATAGCCATTGTCGAAAATCAGGGCGTCGTCGAAATCCACATCGACCGGCCGGAAAAGAAGAATGCGCTGACCGCCGACATGTACCGCACCATGACCGCCGCGCTGGCCGACGCATCCGCGCGGGACGGGATCGGCGCCGTGCTGTTCGCGGGCAAGGGCGACGCCTTCTGCGCGGGGAACGACCTTAAGGATTTCATGTCCGGTCCGCAGGGCGGGGAGGCGGCCTTCGCCTTCATCCGCGCCATCGCCGCCTTCGACAAGCCGGTGGTCGCCGCCGTGCAGGGTCTGGCCGTGGGGGTGGGGACGACCATGCTGTTCCATTGCGACCTGGTCTATGCGAGCCCCGACGTGCGGTTCATCATGCCCTTCGTCAATCTGGGGATCGTGCCGGAGGCGGGCTCGAGCCTGCTGGCGCCGGCCATATTGGGCTATGCCAAGGCGGCGTCGATGCTGCTTCTGGGCGAGCCGATGGATGCGCAGACCGCCGACCATGCGGGTTTCGTCACGGCGATCGTCCCGGCAGACGCGCTGCTGGACCATGCCCGGCAGAAGGCGGCGTTGCTGATGACCAAGCCGCCCCAGGCGCTTGCCGCGACGCGCCGGCTGATGAAGGGCGATCCGGCGGCGCTGAACCAGCGGATCGAGGAGGAGGCGCGCCTGTTCCAGCAGACGATGCAATCCGCCGAGGCGCAGGAGGCGTTCGCCGCCTTCTTCGAGAAGCGCGCGCCGGTGTTCCGCCGCTAGAGCGCGCTGCGTTAAATCCTGCGCTGGCCGCGCGCGCATCGTGCGCAAAACCGGTTCCCGCTTTTGCGCACGATGCTCTTAGCGTCCCGCCGCTGCGGAGGATTCCGCTATGGCTGCATCGGATCGGCTGCGGGTCGGCTGCTCCCGGCGCGCTCTAAGGCGTGCCGAAGCGGATTTCGCTGACGATGACGGCGGCGACCACCAGCGCGCCGCCCAGCAGGGCGCTGGCGGGCAGGCGGTCGCCCGCGATCCAGCCGATCAGGCCCGCCCAGACGGGCTCTCCGGCATAGATCAGCGTTGCACGGGTGGCCGACACGCTGCGCTGCGCCCAGTTCATCACGAGCTGGATCAGCGCCGTCATCAGGCCCAGCCCGCAGGCCGACAGCATGACGATCCAGTTGATGGGCGGGGCGGCCTCTCCGGCCGGAACCATGCAGGCGAAGGCGAGCAGGGACGTCACCGCCAACTGGATGAACGTCACCCGCGCCACATCGACGCGGCCCGCCCAGAGGCTGATGAAGATGATCTCCAGCGCGATGGCGAGCGTGCTGATGAGCGTCAGCGCCTCCCCCCGGCCGAGCGACAGCCCGTCCCGCGGCGCGGCGATCAGCAGCAGGCCGGCGAAGGCCAGCGCCACGCCGATCCAGCTTGCGAGGCGCGGCCGCCTGCGCAGGACGATCCATTGCAGGATGGGGACCAGCGGCACATAGGCCGCCGTGATGAAGGCGGAGGTGCTGCTGGGGATCGTCCGCAGGCCCCAGGTCTGGAGCGTATAGCCGGTGAAGATGCCGCAGCCGATCATCGTCCCCGCCAGCCATTCCCGCCGCGTGACGCCGCGCAAGACCGGCAGGGCGAGGGGGAGGGCGATCAGCGCGGCGGTGCCGAAGCGCAGTCCGACGAAGAACAGCGGTCCGCTGTGCCGCATCGCCTGATGCACGATCAGGAAGGTGCCGCCCCACAGCAGGGTGATGCCGATCAGCGCCAGTTCCGGGCGCCCGATCATCAGCCGGGAGGGGGTTTCGGGTGCGGCGCCGTGCATGCCGTCGCTGGTGCTGCGGATGGCCGCTCAGGTCAAGCGCCGCTCCCGTCCGGTCGGCAGGGCGCGGCGTTTTTTCCGATCCCTTTCCCCAGTTCTTTTCCGTGCCGTCAGTCGTTGCGGATGTCGTTGCCCGCGCGTTCCATCGCCGCGCCGACATCCCGCTTCGCTTCGCGCGCCTCCCGCTCCGCATCGCGGGAGGCATTGTCCATGGCCGCGCCGAGGCGGCCGGAACCTTCGTCTATCGCATTGCCCGCCTCGTCCAGGCCGCGGTCGATCCTGTCACCCGCCCGGTCGACCGTATTGCCGACGTCGCTGCCGATCGCGGAGCCGGCATTTTCCAGATTGTCGGCTGCCTTTTCCGAACAGGCCGATGCGCCGAGGACGGTCAGCGCCGACATGGCGGTCAGGAATGATGTGCGCATGGGTTCACCCTTATCTTGCCTTCAACAAAGAGCAGATAAGCGCCCCTGCGGCGATAAGGTTGCGCAACGATCCTTCACCGGCCGCGCAGGCCGAACACCATGGACCGGTCCTGATCGGGAATCAGCCCCTCCAGCACGCGCCAGAAGCCGGTGACGGAGCCCTGCCCCGCCTGGGCGTAGGCGGCGGCCATCTTTTCCCGCAGGGCGCGGAACAGCTCCGCTTCCAGCGCGACGCCGGCCGGGCTCAGCCGCAGCAATTTCTGCCGCCGGTCGCTGGCGCCCTGCCGGGTTTCGATATAACCCTGCTCGATCAGGTCGTTGAGCACGCGGCCCAGCGACTGCTTGGTGATGGCGAGCAGGCGCAGCAGGTCCTTGACGGTCAGGTCGGGCTGGCGCGAGATGAAATAGAGGGCGCGGTGATGCGCCCGGCCCAGCCCCTGCGCGGCGAGCCCTTCGTCGATCGAGCGGGTCAGCGCGGAATAGCCGAAATAGAGCATCTCTATGCCGCGCCGGATCTCATCCTCGCGCAGGAAAAGCGGTGAAGCGGGCGCGATCTGGGATGTCGGGACGGGGGATGGGGAATGGGGCGCGGACATGCCGGTCGGTTCCAGGCTGAGAGGAAAGGGCGCGCGCATATTGGCGGTTCCGGAAAATAATGACTAGGCTTTCCTTTCGCGCAACAGGCGCTATATGGCGGTCCGCGCCGGCGATGTCCGGGCGATGCTGGGGCGTAGCCAAGCGGTAAGGCAGCGGTTTTTGGTACCGCCATGCGCAGGTTCGAATCCTGCCGCCCCAGCCAGCTGAATCCTCTAGATTTGGCCCGTTTCCCATGACTTGTGTCAGAATCATCGTAGAAGAGAGTTGGCCCGGTTCGCCTCATTTGGGCCGGATTTGACTCCTCTTTTATCGCGCTTTCATCGAGGGAGGGGCCGACCAGGATATCGGGCTATGACTCGCATGCCTACGCTTACCCCCTCGCTGATCGATGGATTGGTGAAGGGTTCCCTCAATGCCCCCCCTGACGCCCGGGCTTTCGGTCCAACTACTGCTGAGCGGCAGGAAGACATGGAATATATGCGCTGGATACCCCCGAAGCGCCTTTCTGAGGCGAACGCTCGATTCTTATCCGGCGTTTGCCATCGCGGCTGCACGGAAGTGGGCAGGGGAACTCAATGTCGCGATTGAAAGTGGTATTGATCCGCGCGATGCTTGGCGGGAGGCGGAGCGGCTTGCCACGATGGCGGTCAAGCTGGCCCATGATCTCGCATGGAAGCCGTCCAGAAGGGTCGAATTTCACGGTCCAAACGAAAGAACAAGCCGCGGACCATATCGGGCAGGATCACCATATTCGCCCGTTATGTCGAACCCAAGTTGGCCAAGGCCATTCATGATGTGACGAAGGACGATCTGATTGCCCTGGGGGAAGCGAAGGGGAAGACAGCGCAGGCTCGTGCGAACCGACCCGGCCGAACTGAAGGGGTTTTTGGATGGGCGGCATCTTTGCGCGACAAGGAAGTCGGTTTGGCGGTCGATCATGCTAGGGGCCTCAGCGACCTGCGCTTTCCTGAGACGCCATGAGTCCGCAAGCTCAGCCTGGAGGAACTCGAATGCGCAAAGTCGGCCACTGTGATCATGCGGTCATTTTGCTAGGGCGCTCTCCTCTCCAGCCGATCTCAATCGCTTGCCCAGCGTCGTCCTGAGGCCGGCGTCGCGCGATTATCATTGGCATCTCGAACATGCCGGGGGTGAAACGGCAAGCGTCACGCATGCGCCCCGGCTCGTGAACGACGACATGGCGACGCTGCGTTACGCGGTTCTGGCAGGGGGGTGGTGCAATTGCCGACCATTCCCGAAGGCGGTCAGTCATCCAGGCTTGAGCAGCCGGCCTGACAGCGGAATAGCTGCCGGTCGGCCGCCGACCAAAACGCGGTTATCCATGCCGCGCCGTCTGAGCGAGTCAGTCGCCTACTTTCTGTGGATCGCCAATAACGGCGGTGCCCATGCCGAAAGAGCTGGAAGCGGAGTTGATTTTCCTTATCATGCCGTGACTATAGAGGCTCAGCTCTTCGAGCGGCTTCCGTACCTTGGGAAGAAAGCCGAGAGCCCAATGTCCGTAATGCGGGCAGTCGATGCGGCACATTCGGTAACGCAATGGCCGCCGGCCTCCAGTTCTGGTTCGGAGACATTCATCAACACTCCCTGAGACTTGCGCGTAGTCCTGGCACTCGACTTCGCCACCGGATCGTGCAAAGACGAGCTAAGGTTCTAATCCCAGAACCTTACCCATTTCCGCCATGTCCATGATCTCGATCACGGCCGGAGTCGTGCCGTCCCATTCCTCGTTCAATTGCTGAATGCGGTCGAAGGCGGGCACCATCGATGGATGGCGGACCTCGCTGATCTCATATTGTGGAAATCCGCCGCCGGGCAGGGAGAAATAAGCGATTCGGAACGGCGTGTCCTTCATCCGCCCCTCATGAACTACCTCCAGCCCGTTGCCGCAGAGATGCGCATAAGCCGCGTCATATTCCTCCGGTGAGGCGAATTGCGGCGAGACATGCTGCATGCCTTCCTGCCCGGCTGCGATATAGTCCAGAAAACCGCTGGGGGCATCGTTGAGCTGTTGGATGAGCTCGAACTGGATGGCTCCCGAATAGCCGAGCGCGAGGTCCACGACGGGGGGCTTCGACAAGCGGCCGCGATAGCGATAGTCATCGTCCAGGGCGAGGTTCCGGAAAACCACGAACGGGCCGACGCCGGTCAATTCGCTCCAATAGCGCATGGCGGAGTCGATGTCGCGGACGATGACGCCGATCTGCCGGATCGGGGCGGACAGCTTGTTGAGCGCCCTGACCCCGTTCGGCCATTCGGGCGCGGTGCTTCCAGTCATTATTGCATACTCCTATCGCGGTTTTCGACGTCGGGCAGCCATTGGCGGCCGCTCGGCCCGTCGGTTGCGCCGGTTCAACCCGGCTCGGGAACCTTGTCGATCAGCGGCATGAGAATCCGATTGCACTCTTCGATGGTGATCACCTCGTCCGGCGGGCAGATGCGGTAGCTGGCGCCGCCGACCCAGATATTCTCGCCCGTCAGCTTGCAATCCTCATTATAGTCCCAGACCATGATCCGGTCGGTCGTCTGGATGACCATCTCGTCAAGCTGATGGGCTTCGATCGGAGCGCCGAAATGGATCGCGATCGCGGCCGGCATGAAGATATGGAAGGTGACCCTGGTGGAGAAACCCGTATCGTCGACGCGAAGCAGTTCATTTTCGAACATCATGACGCAGATATTGGTCTTGACCATCGAACCGTAGAGAGCTTCGACCCGGTCCCGGCCGCTATAGGGAATGGGCGCGCCGCCGACATACATCAGATAATCGGGGTTCTCGACCGTCAGGTCTTCCGCAAGTATCTCCTCATACCGCCCGCAGACCTCCAAAATGGCGTGGCGGCGGTAATTGATCAATATCTTGCGATGCCGGGGATTGGTGACTTTCCTCAGCAGATCGTCGGCCGCCTTGGTCAACAAGCGAATGTCATATTTCATGTCCGTCTCCTGAAATGCGATTTAAACCGTGAATCGTTTCATCATATCCGCTTCGCGGGCCGATGTCAGCTTGCCATTGGGGGATGCGGGGCTGGCGGGGACTGCCGATGTCATCCTTTCGGCACGATGTCGTGGAGGCGCCAATCCGGGCGTTCGAGCGTGACGATGCTGATCAGGTCCCGATAGGGCTCGACCCCATGCGCGAGCCTGCGTTTGTCCGGGTTCCATTCCAGCAGCGAAAGCGCGGCGGCGCGGAAAATGCTCAACCGCGTGACATCGATCTCGAAGAAGCGTTCCCATATGAATTGCTGCGGCTCCCGGCTCGAAAGGTTCCGGAGAATATCCTCCGGCACATGCAATGTCCGGCTCGACCGGATGCGGAGCACGCCCTCGGTACGCGCTAGGCCCTCCAGGACATGATCGGTGAACCATCGGTCCGCCGCTTCTCCCCCCGTGGGGAAGCGGATCAGCCCGATCCAGCGGAACGCCGCCGGTTCCTCGGTCGCGGAAGGATGATTGTCGATCCTGATCTGGGGAATGGCGGGTACCCAGGATTGGGCGATCGGATGGGGACCATCCATGCTCCCCGACCAGCCGCCATGATAGGGGTCTTCAAGAGGGGTGTCGCTTTCCACGTCCTGCCCATTCCACCAGGTCAGCACGAGCGGGCGGTCCATGATCTCGAAGTCATTGAACCAGAGTTCGGTCCAGCGATAATTATAATGACCGAGCGGGCTGAAGTCCTCCCGCTCCGGGATCGCCCGCCAACTCTGATAGCGGCGGAGCCATGGCCCCATAGCTTCCACGGCTTCAGGCGCATGATGACGCCAATACCATCGTTCCCAGCGCGGCAAGGCGTCGAGGGAATTGAGGTTCATCATATAGACGTTCCGGATCATCATGGCCTCTTTCGATTTTCTCTTCGACGTTGCGACGCAGGCAAGGGCGCTTCAGCCGGTCATGACAGGGTCGAGGTGAACGCGCCCAGTTTCGCAAACGCCTCCAGCATCGGCGCGCTGCTGATCTTGTCATTCCCGCCCTGATCCGCTTCGAGGCGGGCGATCGTCGCAAGGGTGTAAGGGCCTTCCCGCCCGCAAGCGCATCCGCCATCGAAGTCGATCGTGACAAGATCTCCGGAGAGCGTGGCCGGCCAGAAACTTGTTGCCAGCAGGTCGTAGACGAGCAGCCTGCCCGTCTGTCTGCCCTTGCGCGGCCTGGCCTCTCCGGTTCGGGGGTCGAGCACCATGTTGATCCCCCAGGGCAGGGGATGAAAATGGCCCTGGGAGCAACCTATCCCGCCCGATGTGGTCTCGCTCATCCCATAATTGTCCCTGATGGGATAAGGGAATATTTCGCGAAGCGTTTCCTGCCATCCATCGGGGAAGTCGAAGCCTTTGGTGCCGCCGGCGGTTATGATGACGCTGTCGGGCGACCATTCCGCCTTAATGCCGCGTTCCTTGCAGATCGCCGCCAGCTCGTGGAGCTTCTGGAGGAAGCTGAAGATGAGGACGCGCTTTCCCCTCTGTCCGACGATCGCTTCGTCGATGAAGGCGTTGGTCATGGCGTCCATGTTCCGCAGCCGTTCGTTGACCTGATGAGCGATCTGCTTTTCCGCGTCGGAGAGGATGATCTCCTCCCCCATGGCTTCGGCGCGGCGAAGCCGGCTGGCGAGACTCAATTCGTCGGCGGTCACGCGGCCCTTGGCAAAAGTCTTCACCAGATGCTCTTGGCCAGCATAGACGGTGCGTCGTAGCAACTCTATGAAATAGCTGTAGGATTGCCGACCGCTGTCCGCAGGCCATGGCATCAGGAGCGTGACGTCGCCATCGCGAATGTCCATACCGGGTTCGTCGCGATAGGGTTCGAACGACCGGACGAGCAAAGCGAGCTGGGCCGCGTCTTCCGGCAGGCCTCTTGGCAGGATCGATATTTTGCCGGTCGTTCCGGACGAGGATATGGGGCGCATCGGCGTCGCCTCCTCGATGCGGCGAAGCCAGGATTCCAGGGACGCGCATTCGGAAACGTCGATATGCGAAAGGGCGAAAGCGGTCAGCGCGTCGAGCCAGGCGGTCAGGCGGTCATAGCGCCCTTCTTCGACATCTTGCGCGGAATAGGATTTATAGACCGTGTGAGGCAGGCCAAGCCTGGCCAGGTCGGAAAGATCGTTGATCTGCGTGATCCCGGCTTCGGAAGCGAGCCGATCGAGCAGGGCGATCCTGGGCCGCAATTCCTGAAAGCGGCGTTGCAGGAGCGAGAGTTGAATCGCCTCCAATTCTTCCCCGCCGATGGCGAAGAGGTCGGCGGTCGGCATTTCCAGGAAATATTCCGGTGCTTCGGACAATAATTTCGCCTGTTCTGCGAGGCGCTCTCCATGCTGCATGATTATTGCCTTTTCGTTTTTTGGACTGCCAAGCATCCCCGCCAGCGTTACCTTGCGCTGTTGAATCGACAATAGCAGCAGCTCTCCAGCGGTGCAATGAAACGATTCATATTTGAGGGCGGGATTTCACGCGCGCGCCGGCATCTTCCGCATGCCCCGCTCTGGCGGCCTTCGAGCTTTCGGCTGCGGGAACCTGGCGACGGGCGATCCAGAGCAGTGCTAAGGCCGCGAGCGAAGCGGGCAGGCTAGCGAGGATGCCGATGGACAAGCTGCCTTGGGCGGCCGACACCTTGCCGACGAGATAGGGGCCGAACGCCGATCCGATGAAGGTGCTCATCAGGGACAGGATGGCCGCCGCCGTGCCGCGCATGCGGGGCATGACAAGCTCCTGGATGGTGGCGGCGCCCGCGGGCAGCCACATGATGCCGAAGAACACGACCGGGACGTTCAACAGGAAGAAGACCGTTGGATTCCGGGTGATGCACATGCCGATCACGAAGGGGATCGGGATGATGACGGAGGCCAGGCCGACATGAATCCGGCCTGCCGGGCTTCGGCGCAGCATCAGGTCCGCCAGTCGCCCGCCCGATATGACGCCCAGCATGCCGAATATGGTCGTGGTGAGGCCCAGCACGGTGCCGACGGTCGCTTTATCCAGGGCCATGGAGCGAAGGGCGAGCGGCGCGGTCCAGAAGCCGAGATTGATGGTCAGCATGGAAGCGAGGCTGAAGCCCAATGTCGCGCACATGAAGGCGGGCGTGCGCCAGGTCAGGGCATGGGCCGCCGGATCGCGGGTCCGCAAGATCTGCGCGGAGGAAAAGATGGCGTAGGACACCAGGCCGAGCGCAAGCCATTGCAGCACGTCGCCCGTCGCATGAATGAGCGTCCAGCTCAGCAAGATGGCAAAAGCCGCGAAGAGGATGTTATGGCCGAATATGCGCGGCCCGCAGCGCGCCGTCTGATACAGGGTGAAGGGCGGGATCACGCTCGCGACATCGTCGAAGAAGCTTGACCAGAGGCCCGGCGCACTTGGCCTTTCGATCCCGTCGGCCAGCCCCCGCAAGGGTTCGCGCAGCGTCGCGACGACCACCGCCAGCGCCATGCCCGGAATCGCCAATATCAGGAAGGCCGCCTGCCAGCCCTCTAGGCCGAATGGTCCCACTTTGCCGAAGGTCTCCGTCCAGCGGACCACCACGAAGGCGCCGGCGGTGAAGGCCAGGCCCTGACCGAGATAAAGGCCCGCGCCATATATGCCCAAGGCCATCCCGCGACGCGTGCGGGAGAACCAGTCGGACAGCAGCGAGTAGGAGATCGGCGCCGCTGCGGCCTCTCCGATGCCCACGCCGATCCGCGCCACGACAAGCTGCCCGACATTCGCCGCCAGCCCGGAAAAGGCGGTCATGGCCGACCACAGGACCAGGCATACGGACATCAGGCGAATGCGCCTGCACTGATCGGCCAGGCGGCCCAGCGGATAACCGAACAGGGCGTAGAACACGCCGAACGCCGTGCCGTGCAGGAAACCGAGCTGGGCGTCGGTGAGCTGAAAATGCCGCTTAACGTCTTCGGCCAGGATCGAGAGGATCGTGCGATCCATCCAGGCGACGGAATATACGCCCAGAAGGACGAAAAGAACGAAATGGGCATAACGGCCATCCGCCAGATAGGGGGAAGCGGCCGGCCCGGAATGGCCTTTGCCGGAGATATGGCGCGGGCCGCTGACGGTCTCTCCCATTTTATTCGTCCTTTATCCGAACGGCGTCAGCCTGTTCACTTTGACACGGAGGCCGTCCGGTCGGGGACCGGCACGGTGGAGAGCCTTCAATCCACCAGTTGCGCGATCGAGCCGGTGATGCAAATCCCCGCGCCATCGGCGGCGTAATTTTTGTTGATGAAGATCATCACGGAGGTGAGCGCTTCGGCGGCCGCCGAATTTGCGAGCGGCCCCGCATGAAGACCGCGCAGCCCGGCCGCTTCTGCAAGCGCCACGACGCGCGCCCGCGCCGCCTTCTGATCCCCGAATATGAGTACGTCGCAATCGACGTTTTCGTCGGTGGCGAGCTTGTGGGCCGCGACATTGTGAAAGGCCGACACCAACTGCGCGTCGTCGCCCAGCATGCGTTGCGCGACTAGAGCGGCGCAGCCTTCGGGCGGGAGCTGCACCCGGGCGACCTTCGGCGGCATGAGGGGAACGGTCGTGTCCACGACCAGCTTGCCCGCGACCATCGGCCGTATGTCCTCCAATATCGCGGCCTGGAAGGCGAAAGGCACGGTGACGACGATGATGTCGGCCTGCCTTGCCGCCTCCCCATTGCTGGCTCCCCGCATCGCCGGAGAAGCCAGTTCCCCGTTCAGTCGGGAGGCTTCGGCTTCGGCTTTCGCCGCGTCGCGCGATCCGATGATTACCGGATAGCCGGCCTTGGCCCACTGCCGCGCGAGCGCCCAGCCCAGATTGCCCGTGCCGCCTACGACCGCAATGGTCGGCTTGTCTGTCGTCATAGTGAATTCCCGCAGGTCATGAGTTGGGAGGAGAGAGGGCTTTTCCGGTTGCGCGCCGCGCCATGGGGCGGTGTCAGCACCACCGGAGCGAGGGGGGCGGCGGCGAAGGCCTTTGCGCGCCGTTCCTCGCTTGCATCGGCATAGAGGGTGGTGCGAAGCCGGGGTCGGCGTCCGATCGAGCCGATCGCCGCTTCCATCTCGGGCGGCGAGAATTCCTGTCCATGCTGCGCGCCCGCGGCCCTTGAGATGCTCTCATTCATCAAGGTGCCGCCAAAGTCGTTGGCGCCCGCCCGGAGGCAGTGCAGCGCGCCTTCCAGTCCCATCTTCACCCACGACACCTGAATATTGGGCACCAGCGGATGAAGGACGAGCCGGCCGATCGCATGCATCAACACCGCCTCCCGGAACGTGGGGCCTTGGCGGGAGCGGCCCCGCAGGGCCATGGGCGCTTCCTTCGATACGAAGGGCAGAGGCACGAACTCCGTCAGTCCGCCGGTGCGCTGCTGAAGACGGCGCAGGGCAAGGATATGGCGCGCCCAATGCTCGTACCGGTCGACATGGCCGAACATGATGGTGGAGGTGGTGCGCAAACCCACCCGATGCGCGGTTTCGACGATGTCCAGCCATGAAGCGGTGGACAATTTGTCGGGACAGATCTGAGCGCGCACCTCATCGTCCAGGATCTCGGCGGCGGTGCCCGGCAGGCTCGACAGGCCGGCATCCTGCAATCTTTCGAGAAATACCGCGGGGGAAATGCCAAGCGTTCCGGCGCCGTGATGGATTTCGAGCGGGGAGAAGGCGTGGATGTGGATGCCCGGCGCCGCGTCGCGGGCGGCGCGGCAAATGTCGAGATAGGTCTGTCCCGTATAATGCGGATGGATGCCGCCCTGCATGCAGACCTCGGTCGCGCCCCGGTTCCATGCTTCGGCGGTGCGCCGGGCGATCTCGTCCAGGTCGAGATTATAGGCGGGTCCGCCTAGCGCATCGTGGCGGCTGCCTTTCGAAAAGGCGCAGAAATGACAATGATAGCCGCAGATATTGGTATAGTTGATGTTGCGCGTCACGACGTAGGAGATCGCGTCGCCGGTGGTCTTTGCGCGCAGCCTGTCCGCCGCGTCGCAGATGCTCGCCAGATCATCGTCGCGGGCGGTGAACAGCCGGGCGACGTCATCCTCAGCCAGTTCGTCGCCCGCCATGGCTCGCTCGGTCAGAGAGAGGATCGAGGGGTGGGCGGACCGATGGCGCAAGGATGGCGCGGGAGGCGCAGGATGTCCGGCATCACCGACCGTCCAGCGGTCTTCCCGGGCAAAGCCGCCGCCATCGCTCCTGGCCAAGATGGCGGGCGTCAATGCCGGGTCGATCCACCGGTTCAGGTCGCGCAGGAAGTCGGGATAGAGAGGCAGGCGCGGAACCAGCGTCGCGCCTGCAGCGGCCGTATGATCGCGCAGTTTGGCGATATGGGGCCAGGGCGCCTCGGGATTGACATGGTCGATCGTGACGGGAGAGATGCCGCCCCAATCGTCGATCCCGGCGTCGAGCAGAAGCGGGTAATCGGACGCCGACAGGTTCGGCGGCGCCTGGATGTGCATTTGCGGCCCGAACATGATGCGGGCGGCGGCCAGCGTCCACAGCAGATCTTCCAGGTCCGGCTCTTGGGCCGTCGCCATCCTGGTCCCCGGCTTGGCGCGGAAGCTCTGGACGATGATCTCCTGGATATGGCCATGCCGCCGGTGCAATTCGCGGATCGCGCCCAGCGTTTCCAGCCGTTCGGCACGCGTCTCTCCGATGCCGATCAGTATGCCTGTGGTGAAGGGAATCCGCAGCTCGCCGGCAAGGGCGATGGTCGTCAGCCGGTTCGCAGGCGCCTTGTCCGGCGATCCATGATGCGGGCCGCCGGGCTGGCACAGTCGTTCCGATGTGCTTTCCAGCATCAGGCCCTGGGAAACGGACGTGGTTCTGAGCAACGCCATCTCGTCGCGGGAGAGGGTTCCGGGATTGGCATGCGGCAGCAGTCCTGTCTCTTCGAGGACGAGTCGCATGGCTTCGGCAAGATAGGATATGGTCGTTTCGTGGCCCAGTTCCGACAAGGCGTGGCGTGCCGCCGCATATCGCAGTTCCGGCTTTTCGCCCAGAGTGAACAGGGCTTCGGTGCAGCCGGCGTCGCGACCGGCGCGGGCGATCCGCAAAATCGCCTCGCGGTCCAGGAAGGCGGGCTCGCCGCGCCGGGGCGGCCTGGCAAAAGTGCAATAATGGCAGACGTCCCGGCAGAGATGCGTGAGCGGGATGAACACTTTCGGGGAGAAGGTGCGTATCCGGCCGTGACCCCCGTCGCGAATCCGGCGCGCCTGCGCCATCAAGGCGGGAAGCTCGCTGGAGAGCAGCCGATCGCCGGGATAAGAAGCCGCGCTATCCGGGGCCGGATCGGGTTCAACTGACATGTGCATCTTCCTGTCGCATCCCATCTGAAGAGGGCATCGATTCCCGATTGTCGGGCGCAAGGGCTGGCGCCCCGTTCTTCAGCAGCGGGAGACCGTCATCTAGTAGATGAAACGATTCATTGCAAGATGGCGCGTGCGATGCTAGCCATGATGCGCGGGAATTTGAACGCCGCCTTTGTTTGAGCGCGTTTATCCCAGATCATTCAGGCACGCCCCGATGCGCGCAAGAAAAGGAGATCGGAATGTATCTTGAAAGGTTTCGCCTGGACGGGCGCCGGGCTTTGGTGACGGGTGGAGGGCGCGGGATCGGCGCGGAGATTGCGCGGGCGCTGGCGGAGGCGGGCGCGGAAGTCGTGATCGTCGACATCGATGGCGAAACCGCCGAGCAAACGGCGTCGGCCCTGGTCGCGGCCGGGCGGCTCGCGCATCATCGGCAGGCCGATCTGACTCAGGCCGATCGGGTGGAGGCATTGGCCGAGGATGTCGGCCCGATCGATATTCTGGTCAACAATGCGGGCATCGTGCTTGTCATGGACCCGCTCGAAACCACGGCGGTGGCATGGAAGCGCACGATGGAGGTGAATGTCGATGCCGTCTTCTACTGTTCGCAGGCTTTTGGGCGCCGCATGGTTGAAAGGGGGGCGGGATCGATCGTCAATATCGGCTCGCTGGCCGGTTTCGGTGGCCTGCGCCCGCAAAATCCGCTGCCCTATTGCACCAGCAAGGGGGCGGTGCACACCCTCACCAAATCGCTGGCGATCGCCTTTGCACCCCATAATGTGCGGGTGAATGCGGTCGCTCCAAGCTATATCGCCGCGCCGATGACCGATCCGGCGGAAATCGGCGGAGAGGTTCGCGCCTGGGCCGAGGTCTGGATGGACATGACGCCGATGGGGCGGTTCGGAAAGCAGGAGGAAGTGGCTGCGGCGGTCCTGTTCCTGGCGAGCGACGCGGCAAGCTATTGCACCGGCGCCATAGTGCCGGTCGACGGCGGATATGGGTCCGTGTGACGGTCTGCGGGCAGGCGGCGACCGTTTAGGCCGCCGCCGGACGCGGTTTGTCCTCTCACGTTTTAAACCGCCGCCGCCGCGTCTTTTTTCGGCTTTGCGGCTTTGCGTTTGGACTTGGCGGGTTCCGCCGCTCGCGGCGCGCCGATCGAAGGGCGGGCGATATAATGTGTCGGCACGATCACATGCCGGGCCTCGCTTTCGGCGGTGCCGTTGATCCTGTCGAGCAAAAGGGTGGCCGCCAATCGGCCGACCTTGGCATAATCCCAATCGATCATGGCGATCGGGGGTGAATGCAGCTCCGCCAGGTCCGAATTGGCGGCGCCGATCACCGAAATATCCTCGGGAATGCGCAGGCCCCGGTCGTGCACGGCCCGGAGCACGCCCGAAAGCATGTCCATGCCGCCCGCCAATATGGCGGTGGGGGGCTCGGGCCGTTGCAGCATGTCGGTGGCGACGTCGTAGGCCGCGCTGGCGAGGAAGCTTTTCGAGGAGAGCAGGCTGGGATCGGGCGACAGGCCCATTTCCGCGAACGCCTCCTGATAGCCCTGCAGACGCTCGCGCGCCAGATAGAGGTGCTGATCGCCCGTGATGAGCGCGATGCGCCTGTGGCCCAGCTCCAGCAGGCTCTTGGTCGCCTGAAAAACGCCTGCACGATGGTCGACGATGACGGCGTCGAAAGATGCTTCGTTGCGATCGAACAGCACGATCGGCACGTTCAGTTCCAGTAGAAAATCCCGGAATTCCCCGACGATTGGCGTGTAGTTGCCGAATATGATCCCGTCGATCCGGCGCCGGGACAGGCTGGAAAGAAGGGTGCGCTCGCGTTCCTCGCGGCCTTCGGTGTTGGAGATGAGGAGCGAGAAGCCCGCCGCGTCCAACGTGTCGTGCGCGGCGCTGATGAACGCCATCAGCGGCGGGATGGTGAGATCGCGCAAGATGCAGCCGATCGTGCGAGTCGATCCCACGCGCATGCTCTGGGCGATCGCGTCGGGTTTGAAGCCGAGCTGGTCGATGGCCTCCAGCACTTTCTTGCGGATCGCCGGCTTGACGGAATTATGGTTGTTGAGGACGCGGGAAACGGTTCCAAGCGATACCTCCGCCAATGCGGCGACATGCCTGATCGTGGGTCTTGTATCCTGTTTCGCCACCTTATTCTTACCCGCATCTTCCCGGCATGTCGGCCCGATGGATAAGGGGCCCGCCGTTTATCGATCATGTGCCTGTCCCCTACGACATAGGGCGAAACCGGGATCGATGCAAACATCAGAAGCATCCCTTCCCGATTCCCCTGGCGGCGGAGCAATCGATATTCGCTCTTATATGAAACGTTTCATTGACAAGTTCGATTCGAACGGTATAGGTGCGCGAAACGGCTTCGCCATGCCTGAGCCATGCTCGGCTGCGGAAAATCGACAATGAAGAGGGGGAGGACGCGAATATGCGGTCACAGGCACTATATTCCGGTCGGACGGGCTCGCGCTCAAGCAGCGTGCGGTCCCGGCTGTTGCATGGCTCCTTGCTGGCGCTCTCCGCCGCATCGGCGCCTGCTGCCGCAAATGCCCAGTCAGCGACGTCGAGCGTGCGCGAGGCCAACCAATCGACGGCGCAGTTGGAAGAGATTGTGGTCACCGCCCAGCATCGCAGCGAGCGTCTTCAGGACGTGCCGATCGCCGTGACATCCCTATCGGCGGCAGCTCTTTCGCAGCAAGGCGTGTCTAGCACTTCCGATCTCGCCCAGGCGACGCCAAGCCTGATCTTCAACAGTCAGGTCGGTGCCGCCAGCCCCTATATCCGGGGCGTCGGATCGGACCTCTTCGATCCCACATCGGAAGCCGCGGTCGCGATCTATGTCGACGATGTCTATATGGCGGCGCCGCTCGCCAATCTCTTTTCCCTGAAGGGCGTCAAGCAGATCGACGTGCTCAACGGGCCTCAGGGCACACTGTTCGGCCGCAATGCGACGGGCGGCGTCATCCAGGTCCAGACGCTGGAGCCGACGCAAGAGCCCCATCTGGATTTCGCCGTGACATATGGCAATTACGACTATGTCAGCGCTTCGGTCTACGCCTCGACCGGTCTGAGCGATGCGGTATCGACCAGCATTTCGGCCTTGTATGAGGATCAGGGCCAAGGATATGGCCGCAATTTCTTCGACGGGTCGGAGATTAACAAGCAGGCGATCGGCAATATATCGGTCCGCAACAAATGGAAATTCGATCTGTCCGACGCGACGATCGTCCATGTCTCGGCCGACTATTCCGACATCGCCAATACGATCAGTTATCAGCGAATATCTGGGTCTTCTTCCTCCCTTCCGGGTGCTTCCGAACCGATCGGTTATCCGGGAAAGTTCAATGCGAACATCAATCAACCCGATTCTCTCTCCGTCAAGTCAGGCGGCGTCTCGCTGAAAGTCGATCATGATTTCGGCTGGGGCAATCTCACCAGCATTTCCGCCTATCGGAAATTGCGTAGCGTTTACGGGCTGGATCAGGATCAAACGGACTTGCCCGTCATCGACATCCTCTGGAATACGCGCTTCCGCAATTTTTCGCAGGAACTGAGGATCGCCGGCCAGGGCGATGCGGCCCTGAGCTGGATGGTTGGCGCATTCTATTATAATGCGCGGGGCTCCTATGACGATTTCGCGGTCAACGGCACGGTCTATGTGCCTTTCGACCAGCAGCGGACGGAATCCCTGGCCGGTTTCGCTCAGGCGACCGTTGAAGTCCTGCCCGGCCTGAAACTGACGGGTGGAGCGCGCTATACCTGGGAAAAGCAGAGATTCTTCTTTCCGGCGGGTGGATTGACCGATAGCCAAAGCGTGAAGAAGCCGACTTTCAGGGTCGCGCTTGATTATAAATTCACGCCGGACATTCTGGGCTATGTCTCCTTCAATACGGGCTTCAAGAGTGGCGGATATAATCTGCTTCAGCCCGGCGGAAAATTCGATCCGGAGAAACTGACATCCTATGAATCTGGCCTGAAAACTGAATTGTTCAATCGCAAGCTTCGCTTGAACATTAACGGCTTCTATTATGACTATACGAATCAGCAGGTGAACGTTTCCGAATTTGGCGGGAATGTCGTCGATAACGCTGCCGGGTCGAGGATAAAGGGCTTTGAGGCGAATTTCGACTATGTTCCCGCTGCAAGACTGAAGCTCAGCGGGGCCCTGTCGATCATGGACGGTCATTATACGGATTATTTCAACTATCAGCCGAGGGACGCCAACGGCAACAATATTGGCGGCCCCATCAACGCAAAGGGCGAGACGACGGCTCGCACGCCGAAGTTCGTCGGCAATATGTCGGCTAGATACAGTCTGCCCACCCAAATCGGGGAGGTCGTTACCAGTCTGGGCGTTCAGTATAATGACGGCTATTATTGGGTGGCGGACAAGCGGCTGCGCCAACATTCCTACACGTTGGTCAACGGCAGCATTTCCTGGACGCCCGGCGATGGCCCGCTGGACATCAGGCTGTGGGGCAAGAATCTGCTCGACAAATATTATTTCGTCATTGCGGGGCCTTCCGCCACGCCCGTTGGCGACAATCAGGTCCCGGCCGCGCCCAGAACGTTCGGCGCCACGCTGTCCTACCGTTATTGATCATATGAAACGTTTCATTGACGCGATGCCGGACGAAGGGTAAATATGGTCCAAGGTCGGCGGAATGCCGATGGCTTGCACCCCAATGGAGAGAGGCGAGAGAGGATGGACGAAGGCAATATAGTGTCCACGGAGAATATGGACATCGAAGAGAAGCTGCGGATCGAGAAGAACACGCGCAAATGGGTCAAGCATTTCATCGATAATGTCGAAGGGCAGACTTACGAGGAAGTCCTGGATAAGATGACGCCCGACAGCTATTTCGTGCTGCTAGGAAACACGCCCGTTTCGGGCAAGTTCAGCAAGGAAGAATGTTTCACCAAGATGGCCCCGCAATATGAGCGCTATCTTGTTCGGCCTACCATCAAATTCTCGCACATCATGGTCGATGGCGACATGGCGCTGTTGCGCGCGGTGGGGCAGGGCGGCAAGGCCCGCTACGGCAGCTATTCGCAGCCTTACTACGGCTATTGGTTCCGCGCCGTGGAAGAAGGCTATGCCGAGATCATCGAATGGAACGATCCGATCGAAATGGCGACCAAAATGTATGGCGCCGCGGTGGTGCCGCCGGAGGATGATCGGGACGTCTGGACCATGGCGGGCGCCTGAACGCGGCCTACCGTCCGGGGTAGAGGCGTTTGCCCGGCCGGCAATGCCCATTCCGCCCGCATCCGCCGGCGCCTTGCCGCCGGAGTTCTTGCTCAGGCGTCGGTGACGGCGAAGGCGCTGCAATCCATCGAACGGGCCGGCGTGCCGCTGAAGGCATGCCGGCGCGCCACATGCTTCGCCGCGTCGGTTCGGCTTGCGCATGCGGCCTATGCTTCAGTCATTGGGGAAGGGGGATATTGATGCCGTGCCCGGCCGTTCGTCGAAAGAGCCGATGGGGCGGCTTTCTGCTCCTTGCCCCCCTGCTGGCCTTGTCGGCCTGCAACCGCTCGTCTGGCGCGCCGACCCAGGGGCGCGATGCCGACTGGGTCGGCTATGGCAATGGGCATGACGAGCAGCGTTTCGTGCCTGTCGCGCAGATCGACGACAAGAATGTCGGCCAGCTTGGACTCGTCTGGTCGCTTGATCTGGATGAGCAATCGGCGCTGGCGGCGACCCCGATCGAGGTGGGCGGGACGCTCTATTTCAGCGGCGCCTTCGGCCATATATATGCCGTCGATGCGCGGACAGGACGACTGCTGTGGACCTATGATCCGCAGGCCAATGAGGCGGCGCCGCGCGATATTCGGCGCGCATGGGCGACCAATCGCGGCGTGGCCTATGCGGACGGCAGGATTTTCGTAGCGACCCGCGATTGCAGGATGGTGGCGGTCGATGCGCGGACCGGCAAGCTCGTCTGGCAGAGCAGCTTCCTGGTTCCCGGCAGCAATTCGACCAGCACCGGCGCGCCGCGGGCCTTCAAGGGCAAGGTGATCATCGGCAACAGCGGATCGGAATTCGGAAGCCGGGGCTATGTGACCGCATTCGATGCGAAGACGGGCAAGCTCGCATGGCGCTTCTTCACCGTGCCCGGAGACCCCGCGAAGGGGTTTGAAAATGATGCGATGGCCATGGCCGCGAAAAGCTGGTCGGGGGAATGGTGGAAATATGGGGGCGGCGGCACGCCGTGGAACGCCATCACCTTTGACGAAAGCTTCAATCAGATACTGATCGGCACCGGCAATGGCGGCCCCTGGAACAACAAGTTCCGATCGAATGATCCCAAGGGCCAGGACAATCTGTTCCTGGCGTCGGTCGTCGCCGTCGATGCGGATAGCGGGGCATATAAATGGCACTATCAATATAATCCCAACGAGGTTTGGGATTATAAGGCGACCGCCGACATCATCCTGGCCGACATCGCCGTGCAGGGCAAGACGCGCAAGGTGATGATGCAGGCGCCGACCAACGGTTTCTTCTATGTCATAGATCGCGCCGACGGAAAGCTGATTTCGGCCGGGAAGATCGGAAAGGTGACTTGGGCCGACCATATCGATCTGGCCACCGGCCGGCCGGTCGAGCGGCCCGGCATTCGCGGCGAAAAGGGGGCCGCGATCATCTATCCGGACAATTACGGCGCGCATAATTGGCAGGCCATGTCCTATAATCCCCGGACCGGCCTGGCCTATATTCCCTATATGCAGTCGGGCATGAAATATGGCCCTGCGCTGACCAGGGCGGAGGCCGTGGACGTCGATCCGAACGAAAAGCGGATCAGCTTCCGCATTGGCGCCGCCATTGAGCCCATGAAAGATCCCGGCGATCGGCTGGATGGTAAAGGGTCGCTGCTGGCCTGGGATCCGGTCGCGCAAAAGGTGCGATGGCGCGTGGATTATCCGACTTCGCTCAACGCCGGTACGTTGACGACTGCAGGCAATCTCGTTTTCCAGGGCACGAATACGGGAAAATTATACGCCTATTCCGCGACGACTGGGGAAAGACTGTGGAGCTTTGATACCAAGCTGGGCATTATCGCTCCGCCCATCAGCTATTCGGTGGACGGTCGCCAATATCTGTCTATCCTCGTGGGCTATGGCGCCATGGGCGGCATGGGTGGTCCGGGCCATGATCAGGGCTGGAAATATGGGCTTCAGCCGAGGCGGCTGCTGAGCTTCGCCCTGGGCGGAAAGGCGAACCTGCCTGCGACGCCGCCCCCGGATTTCGTGGTGCATAAGCTGGACGATCCGCGCCTTGCGCTCGACCCGAAACGGGTTCGGACCGGGGCGAAAGTCTACGCCATGCTGACATGCGGCATGTGTCACGGCGCCGCCGCGATCGCTTCGGGCAACGCGCCGGATTTGCGGGAGTCGGGCGTGGCGCTGGACCGGTCAGCATTCAAGGAGATTCTGAAAGGCGGAGCGCTCGTCTCGCGGGGAATGCCTCTGTTCGACGACCTTTCGGACCGGGAGATAGAGGATCTCTACCAATATATCCGCGCCCGCGCGCGTGCGCGGGACACGGAGCAAGCCGAGGTGAGAGGGGGGCTCTGAGATTGCACGGCAACGGCTTTCGGGGCGAACAAGGAGATGGCGATATGTGTGAAGCGACGCGTGAACTGGTCCGCCAATTCGCGGATCATCTTGAGTCCGGACGGCCTGAGCAGGCCTTCCGCATGCTCAATGCGGACGGGCGCTACATCCTGACGGGCACGACGCCCGCGTCGGGCGTTTATGAGGGGGTGGACGATCTTTTCACCCGCCTGGCGCCGCACCTTTCGCGCTTCACGGGCGCGCCGGACATCAAGGTCTCGGACGTGCTGGTGGATGGCGACAAGGCGTTTCTGCGCGCGTCCGGGCGCGCGGCGGCCGCCTATGGAACATATGATCAGCCCTATTACGGCTTTTTCCTGCACGCCAAGGGCGATGGCTTTGCGGAAATAGTCGAGTTTCTCGACACGGTGCAGATCGAGGTCGCGCTTTTCGGCAAGAAGCTGGTGTCGGCATAGAGGATGGAGCAGGCGCAGGCGGATATGCCGCCTGCGCGCTTTGCCAAGGGCCGCCCCGGCTAAATCTGGGCGCGCCCGCCATCGACGAAAAGCTCCGAGCCGGTGACGTAGCTCGAATCGTCGGAGGCGAGGAAGAGGGCCACTTTCGCCACTTCCTCCGGCTCCCCGACGCGGCCAAGCGGCACCAGGCTGGCCATGCGGTCCAGCAGGGCCTGTTGCTGATCGGCGTCGGGGCCTGCCAGTCCGACCAGGGCAGGGGTGCGAATGGGACCGGGGCTGAGCGTATTGACCCGGATATGCCGGTCCTTCAGGTCCAATATCCAGTTGCGGGCGAAATTTCTGACGGCCGCCTTGCTGGCGCTGTAGACGCTGAACGACTCATTGCCCATGCTCCCCGCCGTCGATCCCACCAGGATGACGGACGCGCCCTCCACCAGCAGGGGCAAGGCGGCCTGGACGGTGAAGAACACGCCTTTGACATTGCGGTCGAAAACATCGTCGAAATGCCCTTCGGTCACGTCCGCGAGGGGGATGATTGCGCCGCCGCCGGCATTGGCGAACAGCACGTCGATCCGCCGCTTGTCCGCCGCGATCGTCCTGAACAATCTTTCCAGATCGTCCTTCCGGGCCGAGTCGGCCTGGATGCCGGCAACATTCCCGCCGATTTGCGCCACCGCGGCATCCAGTTCGGCCTTGCGGCGGCCGGTAATATAGACATAGGCGCCCGCCTCGACGAAGGCTTGCGCGGTGGCAAGGCCAATGCCGCTGCTTCCTCCCGTGACGACCGCAACCTTTCCGGCCAATTTGCTCATGCCTTCTTCTCCGTTCGCGGCGGTCAAAGCCGCCATTAATGGGCTGCGCGACAAGAAAGGTCCGGCGCCGATCTCCGCAGATGGGTGACGGAACGTCTCCGCGATTGGATCGTCTGCAAGTGAGGGAGAAATATCCGGTCCCGCGCCGGGCGCATTCCCTGGACCACGGGATATAGGCATGCATGGCATAGTGTCAATGAAACGATTCATATTAAAATGCTCCGCATCCGCTTCCCGTCGGCTTCGGCGCGAGCGATAGGGTGCTTCTCCCAGAATAACGGCGGCCGAAGGGCATGCGGGAGCCGGGCTTCATGCAAACGCCACAATAAATATGAAACGTTTCATTGACAGTCGCCATGGGGTGCGGTAGGGGCAGGAGCAGCGCGGATAGCGGGAAGATTCCAATGGGCTTCTTGCCGCGGGGCGGCGGAGACAGCGGTTAGGTGTAAGATGGTCTCGTCCGATCGGCGCAAAAAGAAATTCGAATTCAACTGAGGATGTTGGCATGAGGCGAGTGGGTATCGATGTTGGCGGAACCTTCACGGACGTCGTTCTCATCGACGATGAGTTGGACCGTCACTGGTCGGTGAAGGTCCCAACCACGCCCGCCGACCGCGTCATAGGGGCGATCGAGGGTTTTAAGGCGATCCTGGAGATCAGCGCCTATAAGAGCGAGGACATCGATTTCGTCGGTCATGGCACGACCATGGCGACCAACATGGTGGTCGAGCATAAGGGGGCCAGGACCGCCCTGGTGACGACCAAGGGGTTCCGCGACATATTGGAGATCCGCCGGGTGTCGCGGCATGATCGCGCCGATCTGTACGATCTTCAGTTCGAGGCGCCCCGCGAACTGGTCAAACGGCGCTGGCGGCTGGAGGTCGACGAACGCATCGACGCCAAAGGCAATATCGCCAAGCCGTTGGACGAGGAGGAGGTGAAGGCGCTGGCCGACCAGCTCGCCGGATCGGACATCGAGGCTGTCGCCGTGTGCCTGCTTCACTCCTACACCAATCCCGCGCATGAACTGCGCGTGGCGGAGATATTGCGAGAGAGGCTGCCGGATCGCTTCATCACCACCTCCCACGAGGTCAATCCGGAACTGATGGAATATGAGCGCACCAGCACCGTCGTTATGAACGCGATGCTGGGTCCGGTGTGCAGCCGCTATATCCGCACCTTCAAGGGCGCGCTACGCGAACTCGGCTTCGGCGGCGAGCTGCTGTTCATGCAGTCGAACGGCGGCCTGGCCCATCCCGACTTCGTGGAGGCGCGGCCGGTCGTGCTGCTCGAATCCGGGCCTGCGGGCGGCGTGAGCGCGACCACCCGCGTGACGGAGCGGCTTGGCCTTTCGAACTCGATCCTGGGCGACATGGGGGGCACGACCTTCGACGTGTCGCTGATCCGCGACAGCAAGCCGGAGCTTCGCACTTCGGGCCTGCTTCATTCCTATACCGTTCGGTCTCCGACGATCGATATCGACTCGGTCGGCGCCGGCGGCGGGTCCATCGCCTGGATCGATGTGGGCGGCGGCGTGCGCATCGGCCCCGAAAGCGCGGCGGCGGACCCAGGCCCGGCCTGCTATGGGCGCGGCGGCACGCGGCCGACCGTGACCGACTGCAACCTCGTGCTTGGCTATATCGATCCGGACAGCTTCCTGAACGGCACTTTCCCGCTGGATGTCGAGGCGGCGCGGCGGGCGATCGAAAAGCATCTTGCCGAACCTCTCGGCACCTCCGTCCTGGAGGCGGCGCGGACCGTCCGGGCGGTGGCCAACGCCTTGATGGCGCAGGCGATGCGGCTGATGACGGTCGAGCGGGGCTATGATCCGCGGGACTTCGTCTATGTCTGCTATGGCGGCGCCGGCCCTGTCCACGCCATCGACCTCGCCAGCGAGCTGGAGATCAGGAAGGTCGTCGTGCCTGCGTTGCCGGGTCTGTTCAGCGCCTTCGGCATGACCGTCGCGGATCAGTCGATCGATAGGCAGACCTCAATCGAGAGCGAACTGGCCGCGCTTGATCCCGAAGCACTGGCGGCGATGTTCGCCTCGCTCGAGGATGAGGTGCGGGCCGACCTGTCATCCTATGTCAGCGGCGGCGCCGACATCCGGGTGACGCGGCGGGTCGATTGCCGATATGCGGGTCAGCCGGAGGCGATGACGGTCGACATCGGGGAAGGCGCGGTGGACGTGGCGGGCATCCGCGCCGCTTTCGAGGCCGCGCATATGCGGCAGTGGAATTTCATCAAGCCGGATCAGCCGATCATCTGCGTCAACATCCGGGCGCGCGCCGAAGCGGAGACGGGTTGGCGCGGAACCATAAGGTCGAACGACGGGACATCCGATCTCGAACCGCTGCAGACTTCGCGCGTGCGCCGCCTCTATCTGGGCGGGGAGATGATCGACGTTCCCGTCTTCAAGCGCGGCAGGCTTCGCGACGGCGACCGGGTGCACGGCCCGGCCGTGATCGAGGAAGCGAGCAGTTGCCTCGTCGTCGACACCGGGCACGTGGCTTACCTCGATGCCTTCAGCAACCTCATTGTAGAGCTCTGACAGCGATGGATACCATAACCTACGAAATCATCCGCAGCAGCCTGTATGCGATCGCGCGCGAGATGAAGATCGCCATGACCCGCACGGCGGGAAGCCCCATCATCCATTCCGGCGGGGACGCATCGGCCGCGATCTTCGACGATGAGATGCAACTGGTCGCGCAGGGCAATGACATACCCACGATGCTCGGCGCGGCGGTCATCTCGACCAAGGCCACCGTCCAGGCGATCGGCGCGGACAATCTGCGGCCCGGCGACGTCATCATCAGCAACGACGTCTATCTGGGGGGCGGCAATCATCACCCGGACGTGCAGTTCACCAGACCCGTCTTCGCGGGCGACAGGATCGTCGCCTATGTGATGACCAAGGGGCATTGGAGCGACATAGGCGGCCAGTCCCCCGGCAGCTTCGCGGCGGAGACCTGGGACATTTTTGGCGAGGGCGTTCGCATTCCTCCCGTCCGGCTCTATCGCGACGACAGGGTGGTCGAGGATGTGAAGACCCTGATCCTGCAAAATACGCGCGATCCCGAGACGCGGCTGCTGGACATGCAGGCGCAATATGCCGGCTGCTTCGTCGGCGGCCAGCGCATATTGACTCTGGTCGAGCGCTATGGCGCCGACGCCCTGAAGTCCGCCATGTCGCGATCGCTGGACCATTCCGAGGCGCTGATGCGCCAGGCGCTCGAAGCGATGCCCGATGGCGTGTATCTGGGCGAGGATGAGATCGACGCCGTCTACGAGGTCGACGGCGAGCGGCCCCTGATCCCCATTCAGGTCAAGATCACCAAGCAGGGCGACACGATCGAATTCGACTATAGCGGCAGCGGAGCGCAGGTGCGCGGCGGCATCAACTGCCCCTTGTCGGTCACCTACAACAGCACCTGGTTCACGGTGAAGGCGATCACCGACAACATGATCCCCATCAACCAGGGCTGCTATCGGCCGGTGAAGGTGATCGCGCCGGAAGGAAGCGTCCTCAACTGCAGCTTTCCCGCCTCCGTCGTGTCCGGCGTGACGGAGACGTCGCCGCGGGTGATCGACATGCTGCTGAAAGCCCTCGCGCCTGCGGTGCCCCAGCGCGTCACGGCGCAGAGCAACTGCGCGGCGTGCGCGGGAATCTTCGCCGGTTCCGATCCGGATGAGGATCGGGTGGCGCGGACCGGCCGGCGCTTCGCCAGCCTGTTCGACGTGCATGCGGGCGGCATGGGCGCGCGCAGTGACAAGGACGGCGTGAGCGCGATCCGCGTCTATGTCGGCAATGCGGGCGCGCAATCGGTGGAGGCCATAGAGCAGGCCTATCCGTTGCGCATAGACGAATGGAGCCTGGTGGCGGACAGCGGCGGCGCGGGCCGCCATCGCGGCGGCCTGGCCGCGCGGCGGGTCTATCGCGTCGATTATGACGAAGCGACCTTCACCGTCGCCGGAGAGCGCGAGCGTCAGGTGCCCGACGGTCTGGAGGGCGGCCTGCCCGGCAGTTGCTTCAAATGCGAGATCGAACGGTCCGACGGCACGGTCGAGACGGTTCCCGCGCGCGGCAGCCATGTCATCGTGCGGAAGGGCGACCGGGTTCTGGTGCAACCGGCCGGCAGCGGCGGTTTCGGGAAGCCGGAGGCCCGCGATCAGGCGGCGATCGCCGCCGATCTGGCCGACGGTTACGTGACGGCGGCCGCTGCGCGCCGGGACTATCGCCAGGCGGCGCCGGATAGCGGTTCCCCGACCGGGAAGGCAGCCGTTTGATGCGGGACCAGCCCTTGACGCGTCCCCTTCCGCTGGCGGGCGTGAAGGTGGTCGAGATCGGCCACAGCCTGTCGGCGCCCTATGCCGGCCATATTCTGGGCCAGCTTGGCGCGACCGTCACCAAGATCGAGAATGCGGGGGTGGGCGATCACGCCCGCGCATGGGGTTCGGTGCGCCATGGCGACGCGGCGATCATGTTCCACGCCGTCAATCTGGGCAAGGAGAGCGTCACCGCCGATCTTCGCGACAGCCGGTCGGTCGGGCAGATCGCGAATCTGATCCTGAGCGAAGCCGACATCGTCGTTCAGAATCTCAAGCGGGGCATCGTCGAGCGCGTCGGCCTGGACGCGGCGACGCTGCGCGCGGCCAAGCCCGCGCTCATCTATTGCAACATCACCGCTTTCGGCTCGACCGGGCCGTTGCGCGATCATCCCGGCTATGATCCGCTGATCCAGGCGGTGAGCGGCATGATGAGCCTGCTGGGCCGCGCCGGCGATCCCAGCATCCGCATTCCGATCTCGGTGAATGACATGGGCACGGGAATGTGGGCGTGCATGGGCATATTGTCCGCCTATATCGAGCGCTCGAAGACGGGCGTCGGCGCGACGATCGACACGTCCCTCTATGAAACCGCGCTCGCCTGGCAGACGGTCCAGATTTCGGACTATCTGAATTCCGGCGAAGCGCCCGAAAGGCATGGTTCGGGCAATGCCAACATCGTGCCCTATCAGACCTTCTTCTGCCGCAATGGCGAGGAGCTGATGATTTCGGCGGGCAACGACAAATTGTTTCGTTCGCTTTGCTCCGTGCTTGGCGCGCCCGAGCTGGGCGGCGACCCGCGTTTCGCCACCAACGACATGCGCGTCCGCAACCGAAGCGCGCTTCTTCCCATGCTGCAGGCCATGATCTGCGAACGCAACCGGCCGAATTTGGAGAAGGAGCTGGAGGCCGCCGGCGTTCCCTGCGGCCGGGTGAACAGCATCGATCAGGTGATGGGCAGCGCGCAGGTCAGCGCGCTGGGCATCATCGGCGCCACCTCCGGCAATGAGTTGAAGACGGTCGGCCTTCCGCTCGCCTTTGACAGTTGCCGCCCGCCGCTCGGCCGGCCCGGCCCCCGGCTGGGCGCGCACGATCCCCTGGAAACGCGGAGCCATCATGGCGCATGAACTCAGCTTCGACGGTCTGGAAACCGTCCGCCTCGATCATCCCGGCGATCATATGCTGCGCATCACGCTTGCAAGGGCGGGCCGCGGCAATTCGCTGAACACCAGGATGGGTGAGGAGCTTGTCCGGATCTTCGGCGCTCTGGAGGCGAAACCGTCCCTCTATCGGTGCATAATCCTGACGGCTGAAGGCGATCGAATCTTCTGCGCCGGCGCCGACCTCAAGGAACGCAACGGCATGGACGATGCGGCGTTTCAGGAACAGCATTATCTGTTCGAGCGGATGGTGCGCGCGATCAGCGACTGCCCGATCCCGACGATCGCGGTCGTCAATGGGGCGGCGCTTGCGGGCGGGCTGGAACTGATGCTCGGATGCGATTTCGCCTATGCCGCGGACCATGCCCGCTTCGGCTTTCCCGAAGTGATGCGGGGTATCATGCCCGGCGGCGGCGGCACGCAGCATCTGGCCCGGATCGTCGGCGCCCCCCGCGCCAAGGAACTCATCCTGAGCGGCGCCATTTTCGGGGCGGCCGAGGCGCTGGAATGGGGGCTGGTGAACAAGATCATGCCCGGCGCGGCCATCATGGCGGCCGCGCTGGAGACAGCGGCGACGATCTGCGCCAACGCGCCGATCGCGATCGCGCAAGCGAAGAAGTCGATTGGCTTTGGCCTGCAGATGGATTTGCGGACGGGGCTGTTCTTCGAGGTTGAGGCCTATAGCCGCCTGATCGGGACGGAAGACCGGCGCGAGGGGATCGCGGCCTTCAACGAGAAGCGCCCGCCGGTGTTTCAGGGGCGGTGAGCGCGATGGACCCTGTCGTCATTCGGCCTGTCGTCATTCGGGAAGTCGGGCTTAGGGACGGTCTTCAGATGCTGGCCGCCGGTCCGACGACCGGGCAGAAACAAGCCTGGATCGACGCCGAACGCGCGGCTGGACTGCGGGAGATGGAGGTCTGCTCCTTCGTGCCCGCGACGCTCATGCCGCAATTTGCCGACGCGGCCGACATCGTCCGCTACGCCCGGGGGGTTGAGGGATTGACGGTGACAGCGCTCGCGCCCAATCTCAGGGGCGCGCAGCTCGCCGCCGAAGCGGGCGTCGACAAGATCAACTTCGTCATCTCGGTGAGCGAAAGCCATAATCTGGCCAATGTCCGCCGCACGCCCCATGAATCGATTGGCCAATTGCGCGAGATCGTGGCGATGCTGGCAAGCCTTCCGCCGGATGGTCGCCCCGGGATCGATGTCGGATTGTCGACCGCGTTCGGCTGTTCGATCGAAGGCAGGGTCGATCCCGAGGCGACCCTCCGGCTGGCTGAAGAGGTCGCCGCCGCCGGCGTCGACGGCATCACCATAGCCGACACGGTGGGCTATGCCGATCCGATCGCGGTCGCCGGGTTGAGCGCGGCGATGCTGGAACGCTTTGCCGATTTGCCCATCGCCATCCACCTGCACGATACGCGTGGGCTGGCGCTTGCCAACGCCTTTTCAGCCTATCGGGCGGGCATCCGTATCTTCGATGGGTCGCTCGGCGGACTGGGCGGCTGTCCGCATGCGCCGGGGGCGACGGGCAATGTCGCGATCGAGGACCTCATATTCATGTTCGAGCTGATGGGGGTGGATACCGGGATCGATCTCGCCCGGCTGCTGGCTGCGCGATCGGCCGTCGCCGCGATGTTGCCGCCCGGCGCGCTTGGCGGCCAGCTCGCCCGCGCGGGCCTGCCCAAGACGATGCGCGTCGCGTCTTGATGTATGGCTGGAAAGTGAGATATGAAACGTTTCATAATTTGGTGAGGCGCGGTATCCCCGCCATGGGCCGTTTGGGAGAGATGACATGCTTGATTATAGTCTGAGCCTCGAAGAGCGGGCGGTCGCGGAGAAGAAGACCCGCGCACTGGTCGATCGCTTCATAGAGCGTGATGTGGCCGGGGATTTCGAAGCTTGCTACCGCATGCTCAATGCGGATGCGGTGTATACGCTTATAGGCGAATCCCCGGTATCGGGCACCTATTATGGCCCGGACGACACGATGGAGCGGCTGGCGCCCCTGCTCGTGCATTTCACGGTGCGTCCGCAGATGACGTTCTCGGAAATCATGATCGACGGCTATCGCGCCTTTTTGCGGGCGTCCAGCACCGGCGGCGCGGGCAAATATGGTCCCTATGCCCAGCCCTTCTACGGTTTCTACCTGCGTGTCGAGGGCGAGGGTTTTGCCGAGCTTGTCGAATTTCTGGACCCGCTTCAACTGGACGTCGCCTTGTTCGGAAAACGACTGGTAGACGCTTGACGAACGGCGCCTGGCGGTATCCGCTTCTGTCTCAATAAGGTGAACTTGCGATGGATGAGAGCAAATTGTTTCACGATGTCGTTCGCGAAAGGCGGTCCGTTCGCGCCTTTCTTCCGACGCCCGTGCCGGACGCGTTGATGCAGGCGGTGGTCGATGATGCGCGCCATGCCCCATCGAACGCCAATATCCAGCCCTGGTCGGTGCATATCGTCTCCGGCGCGAAGCGCGACGAGCTGAGCAAGGCGATGCTGGAGGCGGAGGCGGCGGGACGGCTGACGCCTGATTTTCCGTTTGGATATGATGAACTGTACGGCGTCTACAGCGACCGCCAGAAGGCCCAGGCCGCTGCATATTACGAAGCGCTGGGCGTCGCGCGCGAGGCGTTCGACGAGCGTCGCATGACGATGCTGCGGAATCTCGAATTCTTTGGTGCGCCGCATGCCTGCCTGCTGTTCATGCCGTCATTCTACGACAGCGTCCGGATCGCCGGCGATGTGGGCATGTATGCTCAGACATTCTTGCTTTCGCTTGCGGCCCACGGCCTGGGGGGCGTGCCCCAGACCTTGCTCGGCTTTTTCGCGGAAACGGCCCGCGAGGTGCTGGGCATCGATCCGTCGCTCAAGATGCTTTTCGGCATATCCTTCGGCTATCCCGACCTGGATTCGGCGGCCAGCCGTTACTGGATCGGCAAGACGGCCATTCAGGATCATGTCACTTTCCATAAATGAAACGTTTCATTGACACGCGCCGGCCTGTGTCCTAAGATACGAATCGATAATGAAGAGGTCGATTGCGCATAAAGCCCGAAAGATGTCGGGAAGTTCAGATCGGCCTCCAGGACCAGGATGGGAGAGATGGACGATAGCTGCGGAAAATCCATGCCATGGATATTTGTGAAGCAGAGAAATCTCTCTTCGTCGAAGATCGTTGAATAGCGCGACCTCAAAATATCCTGAAATCGCGGTGCGCGATGACGGAAGGGGCGTGTTCTGTACCTATATAAATTTTTCTGCCCGTGGCCGGGAGGACGTTTGTCCGGATCGGCCTGAATGGCGATCCGTTTCGAAACGGACCCGAGCCACAGCATCGAAAAGCGCGCGACGGCGACGAGACCGGCGCATCATAAGGAGGGGAAAGAGGATGATCGCAATGGTAAAATGGCATATCGCGGCGGCCAAGGCACTGGCGGGGGTTTCCGCCGTGGCGTTGGCGGCCGGGGCGGCGCAGGCGCAGGAAGCTCCCCAGGCGGCGGGCGCGGACCAGGTCGCGGGCGGCGGCTCATCGGTTGGCGACATTGTCGTGACGGCGCGCAAGCGTTCCGAAAGCCTTCGCGACGTTCCCGTGGCGATCACCGCCTTGAGCGGCGAGACTTTGCAGCGGCAGAATATCACGCAGATGATCGACATCGGCAAGATCACGCCCAGCTTCAACTACACCTATGGCGCCGCGAACAGCGTGGCGGTCATCCGCGGGTTCGGGTCGGGCGGCAATGCGGGTTTCGAACAGGCCGTCGGTAAATTCGTCGACAACGTCTCCTATGGCCGCGACCAGGAAGCCCGCATTCCGATCTTCGATGTCGAGCGGGTGGAAGTGCTGAAGGGGCCGCAGGTGCTGACGTTCGGCAACAGCGCCACGGCCGGCGCGCTCAATATCTCGACCAAGAAGCCCGGCGACGAATTCGAGGCTGACGGTTCGATCGGCTACGAATTTTATGGCCGCGAATTTCAGGCGCAGACCGGCGTCACCGTTCCGCTCAGCGAGGGCATGAGCTTGCGCGTGGCGGGGCTTTTCCAGAATCTGGACCGGGGACGATATGACAATCCGGTCAAGGGCGAACGCGAACCCGAAACGCGCAACTATGCGATACGTCCGTCGCTGCGGCTGCAGCCGGTCGACGGGCTGGACATCGTGCTGCGCGCCGAGCTTGACCGGATCAAGGACCGCGGCAACACGCTGGTGCCGACCAACCAGCCGCTGGTGGGCAATACCTCGCTCTATCCCGTGGTGGGCGACAAGGACACGCGCTACGTCAACACCAATGTCGCGCCGTTCTTCACCGACGAATTGGCGGAGCTGGAAGCGCAACTTTATCAGGCCGACATCAATTACGACATTGCGGGCGGGACGCTGACCTCGACCACGGCATGGCGGAAGAGCGACGGTGTCGTGATATACGGCACCGACGGCATCAACCACAGTCCCGCATTCGTGAACGGGCAATGGACCCACTATAAGCAGTTCAGCCAGGAACTGCGCTTTGGCGGCACTTTCGGCAAGCTGGACGCCACCGTCGGCGGCTATTATCAGCGCGACACCCTGGCGATCGACGCGAACCAGGAACTGAATCTGGGCGCCCTGGGGCTTACCGGAACCGCGGCGACGCCTTTCTCGCGGAACTTCACCTTCGATCAGAAGAACCGGGTCTTTTCGGCTTTCGTGGATCTCACCTACCATCTGACCGATCAGTTGAGCCTGTCCGGCGGCGTCCGCTATTCCGACACGCGGAAGAAGGCCGGGCAGAGCATGTTCGCGGCGCGCATCATTCCGAACATCGATCTTGACACCTCGCGCGCCGCGCTGCTGGCCGCGCGCGACCCCTCGCTGGACGGAGTCCTTGCGGCGGTGCTCGGCGGAATCCAGCACGCCTTCCCCATGGGCACCTTCCATCTGGTCGACCGCCAGTGGCAGCCGCAGGCGATCGTGCAGTATAAATTCTCCCCCAATAACATGGCCTATGTGAAATATGTGAAGGGGGCCAAGGTCGGCGGTTTCGACTATACCTATACCACCAGCCCGGCCAATGACGGGTTCGGGTCCGAAAAGGCATGGATGGTCGAGGCCGGGATAAAGGGACTTCTGCTCGACAACCGCCTCGATTATTCGATCGCGGTGTTCCGCGAGGAATTTAACGGCCTGCAGCAATCGGTGCGGCAGGGCTTCAACCTGGTCGTGTCGAACATCGGCAAGGCGCGGTCGCAGGGCGTCGAGCTGGACCTCAATTATCGGGTTACCGACAATTTGCGGCTGGGCTTCAACGGCGCCTATCTGGACGCCAAATATATTTCCTTCGTGGGGGCAGCCTGCAACACGCTGCAAAATGCGCGGCTGGCGCCCGGCTGTGTCGGCGGCGCGCAGGATCTTTCCGGGACGCCGACGCCCTATTCGTCCAAATGGACGGGCTCCTTCAATGTCGAATATGTGCAGCCGGTCGGGAACGGCAATCAGATCGCGGCCGGCGCGTCCGTCTTTGCGCGCACCAAATATAATGCGGGATCGTTCAACGATCCGCGCATGGTGCAGAACGGTTATGCCCAACTGGACGCGCATATCGATTTCGGGCCGGAGGATGGCCGCTGGGCGATGTCGCTGTTCGGCCGGAATCTGACTGACAAGCGGCTGCTGGAAGTCGACTATACGGGCGTGGGGTCTTCGACGTCGACGTTCGGCTCCTATTCGCGCGGCCGGCAGATCGGCCTGAAGCTGCGATATAATATCCAGTGACGTTCAAGGGTAGCCGGCTTGCCGTCGTGCAGCCTGTCGCCCTTCAGTGACGTTATGAGCGGGCAGGTGAAGGAGGAACGGGTTTGGAAGCCAGCAGCGCATCGCTTGCACCGGACAACAGGGTCATGGGCGGAGCCGCGGCGGAACGGAATGCGGTCGACGGTCCCTATGCCCGTTATGTCCTGATGGTGCTTGTCGGAGTCTATACCCTGACCTGGATGGACCGCACCATCCTCTCGATCCTGGCCGAAGACATCAAGGCGCATTTCGGGCTCAGCGACGCGGAGCTTGGTTTCCTGCACGGAACCGCTTTCGGCGTCTTCTATGCCCTGTTCGGTTTTCCGTTCGGCCGTCTGGCGGACCGATGGAAGCGGGTGCGCTTATTGTCCATCTGCATCTCGATCTGGTCGATGATGACGGTGTTTTGCGGATTGGCCGGCAGCATCGGCCAGTTGGTCGCCGCCCGCATCGGCGTCGGCATTGGGGAGGCGTCCGCCGTTCCTTCCGCCTATTCGCTTTTATCCGACTGGTTCTCTCGCGGGCGGCGCGGGACGGCGCTGGGCATCTTCAGCACCGGCTTCTATCTCGGTCAGGGCCTGGCGTTCGCGATCGGGGGGCTGGTCGTGGCTTCGTGGCTCTCGTCCTTCGGGGAGGCCGGACCCTTCGGCCTGCGGGGATGGCAGACGGCCTTCATGGTCGTCGGTCTTCCGGGCCTGCTGATCGCGATCCTCGTCTCGACCCTGCGCGAACCGAGGAGGGGGTTGTCCGACGGCACTTATCCTCCGGCGGAAAAGGACATCTGGCTGCGCCTGTTCGACGATATTGCCAGCGTCATTCCTCCTTTCACCTTTTACCAGGCTGCCCGCACCGGTCCGAAAGTCCTTGCGGTCAACATCGCGGCGGCCCTGATCGTGGCGTCGGCGGCATGGGGGCTGATCGCCGCTTCGGGCGACAGGATGCAATGGATCGCGATCGCCATCGGATGGTATGCCGCCTTCACCGCCGCCCAGATGCTGCGGGCGCGCGATCCCGCGACCTTTGCGCTGACGTGGAAGGCGCCGGCCTTTCTCTACACGACGATCGGCTTCGGCTTCTCCTCCATGCTGGTGCTGAACATGGGCTTCTGGACGGCTCCTCTGGCTTTGCGTTCGCTGCCGGTCGACAAGGCGACGGTGGGCATGGTTCTGGGCGCTTCGGCGGCCATTTGCGGCATGGCGGGCGTCTTCGTCGGCGGCCGCCTGTCGGACATCATGTTGCGTCGGCACGCGGCGGGGCGAATCCATGTCGGCATCGCGTCCACGGTGATCCCGGTTCCCTTCGTGATCGGCATGTGCCTGACGCACAATCCCTGGATCTTCTTCCTTCTGAACCTTCCCGTCATATTCGTCGGCATCATGTGGATGGCGGCCGGCGCCGCCACCATTCAGGAAATCGTCTTGCCGCGCATGCGCGGAACGGCGTCGGTCACCTATATCCTTGTCAGCACGCTCGTGGGTTCGGCCTTGGGCCCCTATCTGGTCGGCAAGGTTTCCGCCGCGCAGGGCAGTTTGGCCACCGGGCTGATGGCGGGCCTGCTGGCGGTGCCGATCGCGGTGGCCGCCCTGTGGATGGCGGCCCGGCACGTCCAGTCGGCGGAGGCGACGAAGGTCGAGCGGGCGCGGGCAGCGGGCGAAGCGGTCGAGCAGGAGCCCGTCGGCGTTGCGGCTCATGCAGAGCATCGGCAATTCGAAAGGCAGCTATCGTGATCAATCTGGCAAGCGACCATCTTCGCAGGGCGGCCCAATCCTTTCCGCAGGGGGTGGCGATCGTCGACGGCGATCGCAAAATCCTCTGGTCGGATTTCGATCGGGCCGTGGAGCGTCTGGCGCGGCGGCTCACCACCGCCGGACTCGCGCCGGGGCAGAGCGTGCTCATCATGAGCGGCAATTGCGCGGAGTTCCTGATACTCAGCTTCGCCGTGTGGCGCGCGGGCGGCGTGATGGCGGTCGTCCACGCTTCTACGGGGCCCAATGAGCTCGACTATGCGCTGACCAATGCCGAGCCGCATTTCCTGTTTGCGGAAGGGGAGAGCCAGACCGCTGCGGCGGCCGCCGTCAGCAGGACAGGCTCGCGCACGGAAATCTTCGATCTTGTCTGCAACGCGGAACTCATCCCCCACATCGCGCCGTTCGCCGGGGATTTGCCGCAGGTCGATTGCGACGCGGTCGGCGTCATCGGCTATACCTCCGGGACGACGGGCGTGCCCAAGCCGGTTGCGCATTCGCACCGCTCGATCGCGGAGGGAACGGATGGTGTGGCGGACATCTGGCGGATCGACGCTGCCGACACGATCCTGGTCGCCGTGCCGCTTTCCTGGATGATGGGGCTTGTCATCCTCTCGCTGACCGCCACCACCCGCGCCGCCAGAATCCATCTGATGCGCGAATTTTCCCCGGATGGCGTGCTGGACGCGATGCTGGGACATGGCATCACCTTCTTCGCGGGGTCGACCAGCATGTATGTGAAGATCGCCAATGCCTGGCACCGGCGCGACGCGGTGGCGGACTTCCATCTGCGCTGCTGCATTTCCGGCGGAGAGGCGCGCAACGAAGCCGTTTTCGAGGATTGGTGCCGCATCACCGGAACGCCCGTGCTGGATGCCTATGCGGCGTTCGAATGCTGGCCCCTTGTCATGAACGACCCGGCGGGCGTTCCCCCGCCGACCGGATCGGCCGGGAAGATCGCGCCGGGCGCGCGGATGCGCTTCCTCGGGCCGGACGGGCGGGAAGTCGCGCCGGGCGAAGTGGGCGAGGCGCAGGGGCGCGGGCCGGCGATGATGATGGGCTATTGGAAGGAGCCCGATCTCACCGGAAAGGCGATCACGCCGGACGGCTGGTATCGCACGGGCGATTATGCCCGCATCGACGAGCATGGCTATGTCTATGTCCTGGGCCGCGCCAGCGACCTCATCAACCGGGACGGAAGGCCGATCTACGCGGCCGAGGTCGAGCAGGTCTTGAGTGAACTGGATTATGTGGCGCAGGCGGCCGTGGTCGGCCTTCCCGACGCGGATCACGGCCAGATGGTGGCGGCGGCCATCGTGCCGATGCCGGGCGCCGCGCCCAGCGAAGCGGCGATCCTGGAGCATTGCGCGGCCCGGCTGGCGGCGGTCAAGGTGCCCGGCATGATCCGGATAGTCGAGGCGCTGCCGCATAACATGTCGGGCAAGGTTTTGCGGCGGGAGGTGATTCCGATGCTGTTGCGCATGCGCGAAGCCGAGGACGCATGAAGACGATCAACGTCCAAATGGGATGGAAATATGAGCTCTGATCTTTCGACCAAATCCATCATCGTCACCGGTTCTGGGCGCGGCATCGGCCGGGCGATGGCGCGGGCGCTGGCCGCCGACGGCGCGCAATTGACGATTGCGGACATCGATCATGTCGCCGCGTCCGCCGTCGCCGCCGAGATTGAGGCAGCAGGCGGCCGGGCGATCGCCGTGAAGGTGGACGTGACCGACCGGGCGAGCGTGCGCGCCATGATTGCGCGGGCCGTCGCTCAATTCGGCAGGCTCGACGTCATGTTCAACAATGCCGGCACCGCTCAGGGAAAGCCTTTCCTCTCGATTACCGAGGAGGATTGGCACAGGATGATGACGGTGAACGGCCTGAGCGTGCTGATATGCATGCAGGAGGCCGCGGCCCGGATGATCGAGCAGGGGCAGGGCGGAAAGATCGTCAACACGGGGTCGATCGCCTCGAAACAATGTCATGAGCCGCTGGTCCATTATGGCGCCAGCAAATTCGCCGTGGCCGCCTTGACCCAGGGCGGGGCGCGCGCGTTCGGACAGCATGGGATCACCGTCAACGCCATCGGCCCCGGTGTCGTGAAGACGGACCTTTGGGATAGCATAGAGGGGGATTTCCGCGCCGAGGGGCTAACCCGGGAGCGTGACGAGGCGATGGACAATCTCATTCCCCAGATCACGCTGGGCCGCGCGTCGGTTCCCGAAGATCTGGCCGGAGTGGCGCGGTTCCTCGCCTCTTCCGGCTCCGACTATATGACCGGGCAATGCCTGATGGTCGACGGCGGTTTCGTCTTTCTGTGAGGCAGGCTGGCCTGTTGCGCGGCCGCACAGGGACGAACAAGCCGCATTTCGGGAGGCGACCCGCACGCTGTCGCGCTGGGCTTTGCCAGGCCGACCGTCGGGGGAAAGCGCTTTCCGGGCGCGATGAGATACAGCTTTAGCAAGGAGAACTGATTATGGCGGAATCCACCTTTGCCTCCCGCATGGGGCCGCTCGGTGTCTTTGCCTTCACGGATTTGATGCCCGCCGCCGAAGCGGCGAAATTCGCGCAGCGCGTTGAAAATTGGGGCTATCGAACACTCTGGGTGCCGGACGTGTCCGCCGGGCGCGACAGCCTGGTCCATTCCTCCTGGATGCTGGCGAACACGCGGGAACTGAACATGGTGACCGGCATCGTCAACATCTACGGCCGCGATCATGTCTCGATGAGGGGCGCCCAGATCGCCCTGGCCGAACAATCCGGCAACCGCTTCCTCCTTGGCCTTGGCGTCTCGCATCCCGAACTGGTGGAGGAATTGCGCGGCGAGACCTACAGCAGGAAGCCGGTCGCCACGATGAAGGCCTATCTGGAAGCCATGGAACGCTTCAGAATGGATTCGACCGTCTTGCCCAGCGAACGGCCGCTGACCGTCCTGGCGGCGCTTGGCCCCAAGATGATCGAGCTTTCGGCGTCCCATGCCGACGGCGCCTACACCAATAATTCGCCGCCCGCCCATACCGCCATGGCCCGCGCCATATTGGGACCGGACAAGCTGCTGTGCGTCAACCTTCTGGTTTCGCTGGAAAGCGATCCCGATGAAGCGCGCGCCACCGGGCGCCGGGCTTTGGCCTGGAACCTAACCTTTCCCAATTATCGCAACAATTGGAAGCGGCTGGGCTTTGACGATGATGATTTCACGGACGGCGGATCGGACCGGCTGATCGACGCGATCGTCGCCTGGGGCGATGAACGGACCATCCGCGCCCGGATTCAGGAACATTGGGACGCTGGCGCGGACCATGTCTGCATCTTCGGCCTGAACCCGGCGGGCGCCTATGAAAATCCGGAAGAGGCGCCTTTGGCGCTGCTCGCGCCGGCAAGATAGGCGGAGGACCGCAGGCGACCTTACGCCCGCGGCAAAAGCGCGCGCCAACCATGGAGAATAACGTGCCGCCATTGCGTGAACGCCGGCAGGAGCAGCATCGCCGGTCCAAAAACAAGCCAGGGGAGGGGAAGGCATGATCGAAGGCCTCATGCAGCGGACTCCCCTGATGATCGGGGACATATTACGCCATTGCGCCACCGCGCACGGCGACCGGGAGATCGTCTCGCGTCTCGTCGGGGAACCGGCCTGGCGCTATGACAATCGCGGACTGCGCCGCCGCGCGGGCCAGGCTGTGCTGGCGCTGGCGCGGCGCGGCATCCAGCCCGGCGACCGGGTCGCCTCGCTGGCTTGGAACACCCATCGGCATCTTGAGCTGTTCTACGCGGTTCCCGGCATGGGCGCCGTTCTGCACACGGTAAACCCGCGCTTCTCCGACGATCAGATCGTCTACACGATCAACCATGCGGGCAGCCGCCTTCTTTTCGTCGACAGGAGCTTCCTGCCGCTGATCCACAGGCTGCGCGACCGGATTCCGGCGGTGGAGGCGGTCATATTGCTCGCCAGCGCCCCGGATGAGGGGTTTGAGAGCTATGAGGAACTGATCGCGGGCGAAGCGGACGGCTATGATTGGCCGAGCTTCGACGAGAACAGCGCCGCCGTCCTATGCTATACGTCAGGGACCACCGGGGATCCGAAGGGCGTTCTCTACAGCCATCGGTCAATCGTGCTCCATGCGCTCGCCAACGGCCTTCCGGGCGCGCTTGGCCTTTCGGCCTTCGACTGCATCATGCCATGCGTGCCGATGTACCATGCGACGGCATGGGGCATGCCCTATATGGCGGCGATCAACGGCTGCAAGCTTGCCTTGCCCTGCGACCGCATGGATGGGGAGAGCCTCCATTCCCTCATCAGGGACGAAGGCGTGACCTTCTCCGGCGGGGTGCCGACGGTCTGGACCATGTATCTGGACCATCTGGCGCGCACCGGCGAGGATAGCGGCACCCTGGACCGCATCATGATCGGCGGCTCCGCGGTTCCGCGCGCCATGGCGGAGACGTTCGAGCGTCGCCATGGCGTCAAGGTCCGCCAGGTATGGGGCATGACCGAACTGAGCCCGCTGGGCGTCATATCGACTCCGACTCCGCAGATCACGCATCTGGGTCAGGAAGCGGAAGAAGAGATACTCTGGACCCGCCAGGGCCGCGTGCAGTTCGGCGTCGAACTGCGCATCGTCGGAGAGGATGGGGCGGCGCTGCCGCATGACGGCGCCACGCCTGGTGGGTTGCAGGCTAGAGGGCCGTGGACCGTGCAGCGCTATTTCCGAAGCGAGAAGGACGCCACATCCGACGACCGCTGGTTCGACACCGGGGACATCGCCACGATCGATGAGCATGGCTTCCTGCGGATCACCGACCGCAGCAAGGATGTGATCAAATCGGGCGGCGAGTGGATCAGTTCGATCGACATAGAGAATGTCGCGGCCGCCTGTGCCGGGGTGAAGGTCGCCGCGGTCATCGGCGTCCGTCATCCCCAATGGGAGGAGCGTCCGATCCTCATCATAGAGGGACATGACGGCGCGCAACTTCAGCAGCAGGTCATCCTGGATCATCTGGCGTCGCAAATCGCCAAATGGTGGATGCCCGACAAGGTCATATTCGCTCCCGTCCCCCTGACGGCAACGGGAAAGATCGACAAGAAACGGCTGAGGGAAAGATTTGCCGACGAGCTGTCGCGGATATGAGCGATGTTTCGCGTGATAAGGATGGGTCAGTAGGGGCCGTGCGCGCCCGGCAGGTGAAGGTGGCAACCCCCGCCTGCTACGATGGATCAGCGCCCGGATCTCGGATTGCGGTAGCGCCAAGATGGTGCGCTGATCAGTAAGAAGGCCGGAGCTTGCATCTAGGACGGCTTGTTCGAGCTCTGGCGCCGGGAGCCGAAGCGCAGGAATTTTGGCCACTGCATCCTCTGCGGGCAGTGTCATGCTAGACACATGATAGCGGCAGCGCCGCTGCTGCTTGACCGCGTGGCTGGGCGATATCGGCCGGTCAGCATGATCCTGAATCATGCTGGTTAGGAGGCTGCTATGCGGACTATTGCCAAGATCACGCTTCGTTCCGATGCCAGCCTGCCGCTTCGCCTGCACCGCATCTCATAGATCTGCCGATATAGATGGGGTTGGAGAGGACATGGTAGAGCGGTCCCCGGACAAAGGGCTATCAGCGGCAGCTGAATGCCGGCGCCGAGAAACCACATAACTTGCCGGCCGCATGGAAAAGCGCCGCGCAAAATCATCCATCGTTATTTCGGTGCCCCCGCCTTCCTCGCTCATCTTCTGGATGATTGTCCAGTCATCTGGTGGGCGCCAGAGGGGTTTGTCGTTTTCTGGCGTAAAACCGGGGAAAGACGCATTGGTCTCAGATAATGTTCGACATAATGTTCCTGCTTTGCGAATCCGCGAAAACGAACATGAACGGCCATCTTTTCGACGGCCCTACGGCATCGTCCATTCTTATCCCATAAACTGCTGTTTGCACCGGGGTTGTCTGTAAACTATTGACCGGTCGGATAGCTGGAGCATGATTTGGCTAGTCCCGAGATGCACAACTGTGAGCTCCGCGTCCCTCAAGCATCACCCGACTATGCGCAGAAAAATCCAGTAATCGCCATTTGGGGCCTTTTCCTCCGCGAGTAGGCGTTAAACTATTGACGTTGTTATATGATTGTTTAACGCATGCCCGGAATAGGGGGCATCATGCGAAACAAAATCACGGCCGTAACGCTATTTTTGCTGCTCGGCGGGTGTGGAGGCGGCGGGGTTGGCAATATGCCTGCGCCCCCTCCGTCTACCAACAATATGATCACGGACCTGAAAGTCAGCCAGGCTTTCCAGAATGATGCTGCGGGTATGAAGCTTGGACTCGACCTCGCCACCAGTACGGAAATCAGCGGGCAAATCCGTCCAAACAGTCTCACAGTGAATTATGACGCTGGTACCAAAAGCTATAGCGTGAGTGCTGATGGGTGGAGCCAACGCTTCGCACCCGAAAACATCCAGTCCAATGCCAACGGTGAGACTATCTATCAGAAGACCGGCGGTACGGATCGCAGCTATCTGACGATAGCCACGACGCCTTATACCAACAGCAAGTCGAACCAATATGTCGGCTTGGCATTCTGGCAGGAAAATGCCGTGTCCGGGACGCGCCAGGACATGGATTTCTATATCTTCACCTATGGTTTGCCCACTTCTGCCGCGACCGTGCCGCGAAGCGGCGTGGCGGGTTTCAGGACCGATACATTCGGCGCGGTTTCGACGCCCGGACAGGAGCCACGCTCTTTTCAGGGCCAAGGCGACTTCAGCGTCGATTTTGCTGCGGGCGTGTTCGCAACCCACAGCTATCTCAACGAGACGACTCTCGTAACGGACCAGGGTGTGTCCGGCGGTGGAATCGAGTTCACCGGGGCGGGACATCTCTCGTCGAGCAGCGGAACCTTTTCGGGCAATGCGCTATATGAGGGCTGGTTTGGATCGGCCGCCGGTCCTCTCGCCGGGCGCTTCTATGGCCCCAATGGAGAGGAACTGGGTGGCGCCTTTTCGGGGGCGAACGGGAACGGTATGACCGTCGCGGGGGGCTTCACCGGCCAGCGCGACGCAACCGTCCAGGCTCAGAATTTGACGCTGATCAATCTTACCAGTTCGCAACATTTCTATGTCCAGTATCTCAACAACCTTGTTGGTGGGCTAAACCAGCAGAATGCCGAGACTCTCAGCTTTGGACCGCCCACCTCCGATCTGTATGGCGGGCAGTTCACCATCAATGACAAGGTGGCGGGCATCGATCCCAATTTCACGGAATATCGCAAGACGTTCAGCAGCAGCTATGATTCGCAGGACGTGACCCTGAAGCTCTACAAGCCAGGCGGCGGCAACAGCGAACTGGCACTCACCTATGCGAGCTTCGTTCATTATTCGACCACTGTGCCGTTTGGCACAGGACGGCAGCGCGTTGATCAATATGGCGCCTATGGGCTGGGGACGCCGTCGGGATTGCTCGCGGGCAAGACCGGCACGGGCAGCTATCGCGGCATCCTCTATGGGACCGGTCGACAATATCCGTCCAACATCTTCTACGACGTGAAGGGGACTTCCCAATTTGCCGTCGACTTTGGCGCACAGAGCTACACCGGCGCGCTCGCGATGAAGGGCACCCCCTCGGACGGGAGCGGGGTGATCGACTTCGGCAGCTATGACGTGGCAGGACGGCTGACCAACACAGGCGTCACGGGCGTGTTGACACGCGCGGGTGTCGAGACGGGCCAGTTCGCCCCTCGCTTTTATGGCCCCGATGGCGAGGAAATCGTTGCGCCCTTCTCGGTGACGGCGCCCACCGGCGCGGCAGGCGCCGGGATCACGATCCAGGGTGTTGCGGCTGCGAAGCGGCAGTGATCCGACATTTTGGGCTGGCGCTCGCGCTGGCGGTCGCTGCTCCGGCGGTGTCCGCGCGGGCGCAGACGCATATCGACCATCTTTCCGCCGTCGATCTATTCGGCTTGGCTGATCGTGCGCGAGCCGCAGGCCAGATCGACGACGCGGCAACCTTTTACGACGCGCTCGCCAGAGACCCGGATATGCAGGTTCGCGCGGAGGCGCGGTTTCGCAAGGGGATGATGTTCGCTGACGCCGAGCGTTGGCAGGACGCGGCCATTGCATTCCGCGCTCTGCTCGACGAGCAACCCAACGCGCCCCGCGTCCGGTTGGAGCTTGCACGCGCTCTGGCGGCAATCGGCGATGATGGGGGCGCCCGGAGACAGATACGCCAGGCCCAGGCCGCGGGGCTGCCGCCTGAAGTGGCCGTAACTGTCGGCCGATTCGATCGCGCGCTGCGTTCGCGCAAGCCATGGGGCGGCACATTTGAACTCGCGTTGGCTCCCGATTCCAATATCAATCGAGCAACTCAGGCGCGTGTACTCGATACGATCATCGCGCCCCTCACACTTTCCGAGGATGCGCGCGCGCAATCCGGGCTTGGCGTGCGTCTTGCTGGCCAAGCCTATACACGTATCGGCCTCGCCAAGGATCTCGCGCTCGTGCCAAGGCTCGCCGGACTTGTGAATTTGTACCGCAATCATGAATTCAACGATGTGTCCGGGTCGGCTCTGATCGGGATCGAATGGTTGCATGGGCGCGATCGGTTGAGTGTTTCGGCAGGTCCGACCCGGCGCTGGTATGGGGGACAGCGCTATGCAGATACTGACGCCGTGACCATCGACTGGCTGCATGGACTGGGCCGGACCTCGCAGCTTGTCGCCACGGCGAGCGTGAGTGACGTCACCTATGCACGCAATAATTTGCAGGACGGAACCATCTACGATCTGGGCCTGTCGTTCGAGCGAGCCCTGTCGGCACGTGCGGGAGCCAGCGTAACATTCTCTGGAACGCGCCAAACTGCGCGTGATCCGGGCTATGCCACTGCGGCGGGCGGGTTGACGTTGACCGGCTGGCGGGAGGCTGGACATACTACTCTGTTTGTTTCGACTGGCATCAGGCGAACTGAGGCCGATGCCGCGCTATTCCTGTTTGGGGCACGTCGGCAAGAATGGCTGATGAGCGCCCGTACCGGCGCGACGTTCCGTCGCCTGGCCTATCGTGGTTTCGCGCCGTACGTCCGGCTCGCCTATGAACGCAATATCTCCACGACAGCCCTCTATGAATATCGCCGCGCCGCCACTGAAATCGGGATCACCCGAGCGTTCTAGAGGTTCGGTAGCTTGCACCATAACTGATCGACAAAAGGTCCGCATTTAACCAGTTAAGGAGGTAGACTTTTGCGAAAGCAAAGGGTCGGCACCTGGGGAATGAAAATCGAAGACTGGGTCGCGTCCGTCAATGTGGTGTAGAATTGGGTGTGGCCAGCGGGCTGCATTTTCAGGCGGCCTTGGGTGTAATCTGTAGCGGCTGTGCCTCCTCGATCATTGGTGTAGCAAGGGCGG